>QFPD01000004.1 GCA_003248845.1 Microbacterium sp.
GATCGCGCAGGCCCACGAGATCTGCACGGGCCTCCGCCAGAACCGCAGCGCCCTCGAGCGAGCCCGCGCCACCCTGCTGCCGCGATCGCTCGTCGTCCGTCCGGGGTCGGCGTTCGCCGACAGAGACGCCCTGGTCTGAGCGAGGCTCAGACCAGGGCGTGGGGTCGGGCTCTGCTCAGACGCGCGCGGCCGTCTCCGTGCGGATGCCGTCGTCGACGGCATCCGTCGGTGCATCGCCGGCCGCGTCGTCATCTCCGGAGTCGTCCGAGAAGGGCTCGCCGTCGCGCGGTGCATCGTAGAGCGCCACGTCGAGGATGCCCTCGCGCTTCGCGACGATCGTGGGGACGAGCGCCTGGCCCGCGACGTTGACCGCCGTGCGCCCCATGTCGAGGATCGGGTCGATCGCGAGGAGGAGGCCCACGCCCTCGAGCGGCAGACCGAGTGTCGAGAGGGTGAGGGTCAGCATGACGGTCGCCCCGGTCGTGCCGGCCGTCGCGGCCGAGCCCACGACCGAGACGAGCGCGATCAGCAGGTACGAGACGATGTTGAGCTCGACGCCGAAGAACTGCGCGACGAAGATCGCGGCGATGGCCGGGTAGATGGCGGCGCAGCCGTCCATCTTGGTCGTCGCTCCCAGCGGCACCGCGAACGACGCGTACTCGCGGGGCACGCCGAGGTTCCGCTCAGTGACGCGCTGTGTGAGCGGCAGCGTACCGATCGACGAGCGCGACACGAAGCCGAGCTGGACGGCCGGCCAGACGCCCGAGAAGTACTGCTTGATCGACAGCCCGTGGCTCTTGACGAGGATCGGGTAGACCACGAACAGCACGAGCACGAGGCCGGCGTAGACGGCGACGACGAACCAGACGAGGGTCAGCAGCTTGTCGGTGCCGTACTGGACGACCGCCGAGGCGATGAGGCCGAGTGTGCCGATGGGCGCGATGCGGATGATCCACCACAGCACCCGCTGGACGATCTTCAGCGTCGACTGCGTGAAGGCGACGAACGGCTCGGCGCGTTTGCCGAGCTTGAGAGCCGCGACGCCGACCGCGATCGAGATGACGATGACCTGGAGCACGTTGAAGCCGACCGTCGAGGTGACCGCCCCGGTCGTGGCATCCGCCGAGCTCGAGACGGTGAGACCGAGGAAGTTCTGCGGGATGATCCCCTTGAGGAAGTTCCACCACGTGCCGACCGCGTAGGGCGCGGCTGTCGTCAACTGGTCGTGCGCGACCCGGTTGCCGGGCTGGATCGTGATGCCGAGGACGATCCCGATCGTCACCGCGATGAGGGCAGTGATTCCGAACCAGAGCAGGGTCTGGCCCGCGAGACGCGCGGCGTTCGTGACGTTCCGCAGCTGCGTGATGCTCGCAACGATCGCGAGGAAGATGAGCGGGACGACAGCGACCTTCAGCAGGGTGACGTACGCGTTGCCGATCGTGGACAGCGTCGCGGCGAGGCCGTTGGGGTTGCCTTCGCCGTCGGGGCCGAGATTCAGCGCGAGGATGCCGAGCAGGATGCCGGCGATGAGTGCGATCGTGATCTGGAACCCGAACGAACGGTAGAACGGCTTCTTGGGCTTGGGGTTGCGCCCAGCCTGGTTCGGCGTGGGCGCGGTGGTGCGGGTGGAACTCATGGGGGGTGTATCTCCTGGAGCGGCGGACGCCGGTTGGTGCAGTGGCCCGCAGAGAGCGGACCGTTGTCGACGCTACGGCGACGCTCGGACCACGCGGGCCAATGTGACGAGTGATGACAACCGCGGGTGCCGAGGCGGCATTCCCGTCACGCGGAAACTAGAGAACCCCCGCCATCTCTGACGGGGGTTCCTGTGGCGGAAGTGACAGGATTTGAACCTGCGAGGCGAGTTACCCCGCCTACATGGATTCCAGCCATGCTCCTTAGGCCGCTCGGACACACTTCCGTCGTCGATCCTATCAGCCCCCACGCACGCCGCCCGCGGCGGGTGCCGCCGAGTCAGCCGGGGAGGGCGATCACCCGGTCGGGATCCCACGGCTCCGTCCAGCCGAGGCGGTCGAAGAGCACGTCGAGCAGGATCGCCGTGAAGCCCCACACGAGGTGGTCGTCCAGCTCGAAGGCCGGCCCGCGCCACTCCTGACCGTCCCTCCGGATCATCGTGACGCCGCGGCGCCGCGGGTCGAGCAGGTCCGCGACCGGCGCTCGGAAGACCGCCGCCGATTCGGCGACGTCGACGACGCGGACGGGCGACGGGCGCCGCCACCACCCCAGCACCGGTGTCACCAGGTGGCCGGAGTACTCGAGCGGCACCTCCGGGAGAGTGCCGAGCACCTCGACGCCGGCGGGGTCGAGACCCGTCTCCTCGCGCGCTTCCCGCAGCGCCGCGGCGACGGGTCCGTCGTCACCCGGATCGATTCGACCGCCGGGGAACGCCACCTGCCCCGGGTGCGCGCGGAGCGTCGTCGCGCGCGCGAGCAGAAGGACGTCGAGATCCCGCGAGACGGCGGCATCCTGCGCCTCGCGTCCGGCCGGCAGCGCATCAAGCGCGCCGAACAGGATGAGCACGGCGGCGGCGCGCGAATGGGCGGCCGCCGGCAGGTCGCGCAGGCGCGACGGCCAGCCCGATCTCGAACCCGCGACCGCCGCGAGCTCCGCGCGCGCGGCCCCGGTCACGTGTGCGACATCCGCTCTCCTGTCTTTCCCGCCACTCCACCTTCACCACCACGATGCGAGCCTGTCAAGCCGCCTGACTACGCTGGATGCCCGTGACCTCCTCCCCCGCACCGCGCATCGGCATCGTCGTGACCGACGTCTATGCGGCGGAAGACCCCGACTACGACACCCCGCTGCTGCTTCCGGCCCTCGCCGCCCGCGGCGCCGATCCCACGGCGGTCGTCTGGCACGATGCGGCGGTCGACCCGGCGTCCTTCGATCTGCTGGTGATCCGGTCGCCGTGGGACTATCCCGAGCGTCCCGCGGAGTTCGCGGCCTGGCTCGATCGCGCCGAGCACGCGACGCGCGTCGTCAACTCCCCCGCGACGGTGCGCTGGAACCTCGACAAGACGTACTTGCGCGACCTCGACAGCGCCGGCATCCGCGTCGTTCCCACGACCTACGTGACGACGACGGATGCCGCGATCGCCGCCATCGGTGCGCTCGAGCGGGTCGTCGTGAAGCCGGCGGTCTCCGCCGGTGCCCGCGATACCGGACTGTTCGATTCCTCGGATCCTGCGGCGGCCGCCCTCGCGACGCGGATCATCGCGCGTGGCGATGTCGCAATGATCCAGCCCGAGATCACCGAGCTCTCGGAGGGCCGTGAGAAGGCGCTCTACGTCATCGGCGGCGACTTCACCCACGCGATCTCCAAGGGCGCCATCCTCGCTCCCGGCGGGGGCTTCCGCGGCGGCGTCTACCGTGAGAACCCGGTGCCCGTCGACGCCACTCCCGCCGAGCGCACCTTCGCCGCCGACGTGCTCCGCGCCGTGCAGCGCGCGACGGGCGGCGAAGCGCCCCTGTACGCCCGCGTCGACACCGTCGATTCGGCGCGCTAGGGCCTGTGCCTTTTGGAGGTCGAGCTCGTCGAACCGGCTCTCAACCTCCACGTCGCGCCGCACGTGACCGGCATCCTCGCCGACGCGATCCTCCGCACCGTCGCCGCCGACGCGTGACCGCGGTCACTCGGGAGGCAACCCCACCATCGCGGCACTCTGCTCCCACAGCCGCCGCGCGAGAATCGGGTCGTCGGCGAGACGCGTCGTGCGGGACGGGCGGTTCTTCGCGTAGTACCCGCCAGATCTCCAGTCGACGCCGGGAGTCCCGAGCGCGAGCCACCCCAGCCGCGCCCCACCGACCTCGGTGGAGGTCAGGAGGCGGTTCGCCAGCGGATTCGTGTACATCCAATGCCACAGTCCCCGCGAGCTGCCGGCGAAGCCGCTCGCGATCGCTCCCGGGTGGAACGCGACGGCCGAAAGACCGCGCTCACCGAAACGGCGCGCGAGCTCCTTCGTGAAGAGGATGTTCTCGAGCTTCGCGTTCCCGTAGGCCGCGCTCGGGCTGTAGCGCCGCTCGCCCTGCAGGTCGTCGATGTCGAACCGCGAGAACCGCTGGGCGGCAAGGCTCGATGTCTGAATGACAGCGGCATGGCTCTCGACCAGCCGATCGAGGAGCAGGTTCGTCAGCAGGAACCCCGCGAGGTGGTTCACCTGGAACGTCAGCTCGAACCCGTCGCGGGTGAGCGTGCGCTCTCCGAAGATCCCACCCGCATTGTTCGCGAGCACGTCGATGCGGGGGTAGCTTTCCGTGAGCACGGCCGCGAGCTCCCGCACCTGATCGAGGTCGGCGTAGTCGGCGAGGTGCCACGGTGCGCCGATGCTCTCGGCGACCGCCCGCGTCTTGTCGGGATGGCGCCCGACCACCACGACATGCTCCCCCGCCGCATGCAGCTGCCGGGCCGCAGCCGCGCCGATGCCGTCGCTCGCCCCGGTGATGACGATCGTCCGACTCATGGTGTACTCCTCGTTGGTGGATTGCGGACGGGCCGCGTCGGTCAGCCGCCGCGCGCCGCGAGGATCGCGGGGTCGTCGGAACGCCAGTGCTGCAGCGACTGCAGGATCCAGAACGTCGCGAACAGCGCGAGCGCGAGCACTTCGCCGATGAACACACCGTAGACGGGTCCCGCGTGGAGGGGGCCGTACAGCGGCATCCCGGCGACGATCACGACGATCGCGACCGCGATCGCGACATACGCGCGACGAAGCCACGGCGGTGCACCGGGTGCGCTCGGGGCGACCGCCGCAAGCACCGCGACGACGGCGATGAGGAGAAAGAATACGGATGCCGCCGCGACGTGCGCCCACTGCAGGAAGGCAGCGCGCGCGAGGCCCCAGACGAGAGCCACGGTGACGAGGACGGGCACGGCGATAGAGATCGACACCGCGGCGGCTCGCCGATCCACCTCGCCGATGAGCGCGAGCCCGACCGCGAGCACGACGACCGCGGCGCCCACGACGAGATAGGTGAGCACCCCGCTGTCGACAGCCGCCGCGAAGCCCGCCGGTACGCAGGAGCGATCCTCGCCCGGACACCCGGCGTCCGCTCCGGCGACCGATCCCGGCGACACCGTCGTCGGCACGATCGCCACGAGCGGAGCGATCGTCGCCGTGGCGTCCAGCAGGGCGCGCTCGGCGCCGCGGCCGGAGAGGACGAACAGCGACACCGAGACGGCGATGAGCGCCCCGACGAAGAGCGTATGCGCGGGCGTGTAGTAGTAGTGGCTGATCGACGGCAGCAGGCCGACACTCGGCAGTGTCGTCGCGATCGCAGTGAAGACGACCACGACCGCACCCACGATCGCGATCCGCAGGTAGCGGTAGGTCCGCTGCAGCGACGTCGAGCCGGGGACCATGGCGCTCAGCGCAGGAAGCGGTCGGGGTCGAACTCGTCGATCGGGATGACCCGCACCCGCGGCAGCTGCGCGTCGAACGCGTCGACGTCGTACTCGAGGTCGAAGAATGCGACGCCCGGGAGGTCGGCGAAAGCGGCGTTGCGGAACTCGGCGAACCCCATGACCCCGACGCGGCGGCCGTCCAGGAGCGCGCCGACGTCGTCGACGAAGTCGCCATCGTGACTCACGAGGACGACATCGCCTTCGCGACCGCGCAACGCACGCAACGTGCGCTGGATCGCGATGTCGACGACCTTCTCGTCGGCGTCACCGGAGAGCGGCACGGGCTGGTAGCCGAGGGCGAGGAGCGCCTGGATGAACGGCATCGGCAGGTTCGTCGACGCGTTCAGGAAGAAGAGACCGCGTGACTGCTGGTGCCACGTGCGCGCGAGGAAGGAGAGGACGCGATCCCAGCGCGGCCGTTCATCGGGCTGAGGACGCCGGCCGAGGATCGAGCCGCCGAGAGTCGCGTCGATGTTCTCGCCGTCCACGAGCACCCACGTGGTGCGATCGGTGCTCGTCACGTCAGCGCCCCTCCGCCTGCAGCGCCTCGGCGATGGGCGTGCCGCCGGAGTTGAAACGGATCGTGCGCCCGATGGTCGCGGGCTCGGCGACGGCCGCCGCGATGACGGCAGCGACGTCGCCACGCGGCACCGAGGCGGATGCCGTGGCGGTCGCGTCGATCCGTGCCGTCGGCTCGTCGAGAGTCAAAGCGGACGGCGCGAGGATCGTCCAGTCGAGGGCGCTTGCGCGCAGGTGCGCGTCGGCGGCGGTCTTCGCCTCCGCGTACGCGTAGAAGGAATCGGACGGGTCGACCCCGTGATCCGCACCCGCGCCGAAGTACGACACCATGAGGTAGCGCGGCACCCCCGCGGCGACCGCGGCGTCTATCGAGCGGATGGCGGCATCCCGGTCGACGGCGACGGTGCGCTCAGGGTCGCCCCCGCCGGCGCCGGCAGACCAGATGACGATGTCGTTGCCGGCGACGAGATTCGTGGTCTGATCCAGATCGAGCTGCTCGATGTCGATGACGAGCGGCGTCGCGCCGGCAGAGGCGACATCCGGCGCCTGGGCGGCTTCGCGGATGACGGCGGTGACGTGGTGCCCGGCCGTCTGGAGAAGCGGCTCGAGCAGCAGCGCGACCTTGCCGTGTCCACCGATGAGCAGGATGCGGGCCATGGGGGCTCCTTCCGTCGCCCTCGAGCCTACGGGCCCGCGACGACATCCACGTCGGCCCGGGTGACACCGCCGTCCGCGCCTACGCTGGAAGGGTGACCGACATCGCTACCCTCGTCCTCGTGGCCAACGCCGGGGACGGCTCGATCTCCACATTCCGCTTCACGCCGGGCGACGGCTCGGACGATGTTCCCGCGCGCCTCGAGCGACTCACCGTGACGGACGGCCTCACCGGCTGTTCGACGTTCGTCGTCGACGCCGATCGCGACCTCGTCTACGCGGGCGTGAAGGGCGAGCCCGCGGGGATCGTCACGCTTGCGCTGGATCGCGAGACGGGCATCCTCACCCCGCTCTCGCGGCTCGACCTGCCCGACGGCGGGATGAACTACCTCGCGCTCACACGCGAGGGCACGGGCCTGCTCGGCGCCAGCTACGGCGGCGGGTACGGCATCAGCTGCCGCGTGACGGACGGCGTGATCGGTGCACCGGTGTCGCGCGTCACGTATCCGAATCTGCACTCCGTGCTGCCCTCCTCCGACGGCCGGTTCGCCTACCTCGTGTCGCTCGGGGCCGACCTCGTCGCGCAGGACGTCATCGACGAGGATTTCTCACTCGTCCCCCTCGACCCACCGACCGTGCCTGCCCCCGCCGGCAGCGGACCCCGCCACCTCGTCGTCGACGACGCGCACGACGCCGTCTACGTCGTGACCGAGTTCTCCGGCGAGGTTCTCCACTACCGCCGCGACGCGGCGGAGGGCGGGCTGACCTACGTCGGCGCCGCCGCCGCGATCGACGCGTCCGCGGGCCTCGGCCACAGCGTCTTCGGCGCCGACCCGCTCGCCCACCGCTACATCTGGGGCGCCGACCTGCACCTCGCCGGCGACCGTCTGTGGGCATCGGAGCGCACGGAGTCGATGCTCGGCTCGCTCGCGCTCGCATCCGACGGCACGCCGACGGATGCCGAGGCCTTCACCGTCACCGAGACGCAGCCGCGCGGGTTCGCAGTGAGCCCCGATGGCCGCTTCCTCGTCGCGGCGGGAGAGAAATCGACGACAGTCTCCCTCTACGCGGTCGCGGGCGACCACCTCGAACTCCTGCAACGCGCCGAGACGGGCCGCGGCGCGAACTGGGTGCGCTTCATCTGACCCTCACGGAGGGTGAGTCCGGTCGGACGTCGGAGAATCGCGCCGCCGCGTTCACGCTGCCGAGACGCGCCGCACGGCCGCGTGCCGACGTTCACCGGCGGCGTTGACGACGCCGAGCGCGAGCACGAGCACGGCGGCACCCGCGGGCAGCGCCATCGCGACGCCGACACCGAACTCGTCCGCGACCCAGCCGGTGACGGCGGAGGCCAAGGCTTGCGCGAGAGTCAGCGCCGAGCCGAGGAGCGTCATCGTCGTCGCGGCGCGTCCCGCCGGGGCCCGCATGCCCGCGAGCGAGAAGAGGGTCACGAGCGTCGGACCCACCCCGAGACCCATGAGCAGAAGCCACACGACGATCGAGCCGTCGGCGGCGAGCGTCGCGTAGCCGAGCGCCGACGCACTCAGTACTCCGGCGAAGGCGATCCAGCGCCAGCGCAGCGCGAAGCGCGCGGGCAGCAGCGCGACGCCGAGAGCAAGCGCGGCCGACCCGATCCCCATGAGCCCGTACAACAGGCCCGCCTGCGCCTCGTCGCCGCGGCTCTGCGCGAACGCGGTGAGTGACGTGAGTGTGGTCCCGAAGAACATGCCGATGCCGAACGTCGCTGCGACGAGCACGAGGATCGGCCGCGAGAACACAGCGCGGACGGGCGCGCGACGCTCCTCGGCATCCCCGCCCGCTTGCACGCGGGCCGTGGGGTGAAGGGCGAACGCCGTGACGAAACCGAAGCTGAGCACCGCGGCGATCGCGATCGGAGCCCAGGGGGCGATGAGAGCCGCGAGGACGCCGACGAGGAACGGCCCGATGACGAACGCAGTCTCGTCCGCGGCCGACTCGTACGCCATCACCCGACTCGTCGTCTGCACACGGCGCGCAGGCGCCAGGCGCGCGGCAATGATCGTCAGCAGTCGGCTGCGGCTCATCGCGGCGGCCTGGGGGGCGCTCAGACCGATCGCGAGGGCAGCGACCATGAGCATCTCCGCCGGTGCTTTGCTCATGACGATCACGGGGAAGAACGCCAGGAGGGCGCCGTTCACGAGCCCCACCGGGACGAGAACGCGCCGCTGTCCGAACCGGTCGACGAGGTCGCCGAAGATCGGACCGGCGATGACGACACCGACGCCGACGGCAGCCGATGTGAGGCCGCCGAGACCGACCGAGCCCGTCTCGGCCACGACGAGCATGAGGACGCCCACGGTCATCATCGCGAACGGCAGCCGCGCGATGAACGCGATCGGCCAGTACGCCCAGCCGGTGTGCTGGGACAGCGTGCGGTGATCGGCGGTCGATGTGATGGTGCGTTCCACGCGCTCCTCCGAGAATCGGCTCGTTTTCACGTGCCGCCGTTTCTCGGTCGTCGAGCTGGTAGATGCACCTCGCAGCGCCGGTGGGCGCAGCGGAGGCATCCATTCTACCGCGCCCGCCCCCGCGTGCTCTGGAGAGAGCAGAATGGAGGGCATGACCGATGACGGCAGCATCACCCGCACCCCCGGCACCGACACGGCGGTTCTCGCCGGCGGCTGTTTCTGGGGCATGGAAGACCTCATCCGCCGCCAGCCCGGCGTGCTCGACACGCGCGTCGGCTATACGGGCGGGCAGAACGACCACGCGACGTATCGGAACCACCCCGGCCACGCCGAGGCGGTCGAGATCGTCTACGACCCGACGAAGACGACGTACCGGGACATCCTGGCCTTCTTCTTCCAGATTCACGACCCGTCAACCCTGAACCGCCAGGGCAACGACATCGGGACGAGCTATCGGTCGGCGATCTTCCCCCTCGATGCCGAGCAGGAGCGCGTCGCGCGCGAGACGATCGCCGACGTGGATGCCTCCGGCCTCTGGCCCGCCAAAGCCGTCACGACGATCGAAGCCGCGGGGCCGTTCTGGGAGGCCGAGCCCGAGCACCAGGACTACCTGCTGCGCATCCCGAACGGATACACGTGCCACTTCCCTCGTGCCGGGTGGGTCCTCCCGAAGCGCGCCGACGCCTGAGCGCGTTTCGCGTCAGCCGGCGAAGAACGTCGCCGCCACCCGCGACAGCGCGTGGAGGTCGGCCGTACCGGCGAGCTCGCGCGCGGAGTGCATCGACAGGATCGGGATGCCGACGTCAACCGTCCGGATCCCGATCCGGGTCGCCGTGATCGGGCCGATCGTGGACCCGCAGGGCACCGCATTGTTCGACACGAACTCCTGACTCACGACGCCGGCGGCGTCGCACCAGCCGTGCCATGCCGCGGCGCCTGCGGCATCCGTCGCATAGCGCTGGTTGGCATTGATCTTGAGGATCGGACCCGACCCGAGGAGCGGCTGGACGACGGGATCGTGCTTCTCGACGTAGTTCGGGTGCACCGAGTGTCCGACGTCGCTCGAGACGCACCACGATGCTGCGAGAGCGCGCAGCTGCTGCTCGCGATCCGCACCGAGTCCGAGCTGGATCCGCTCGATGACGTCCGCGAGGAACGGCCCTGCCGCACCCGAGCGCGTCGCCGACCCCACCTCCTCATGGTCGAACACCGCGAGGACGCTGATGTGTGCGGCATCCGTGCCGGCCTCGGCCAGGGCGACGACCCCGGCGTGCACCGACGCGAGGTCGTCGAGTCGCCCCGACGCGAAGAAGACGTCGTCCTTTCCGAACACGGCGCCGCGCGCGGCGTCGGCCGTCACGAGGTCGTACCCGCGGATCCGCGCGGCATCGACGCCGGCTGCTGCCGCGACCTCGCCCAGCAGATCGGCGGACGCCGCCGAGCCGATCCCCCAGACGGGCTGCGTCTGGGTCTGCTTGTTCAGCGCGAGGTGGTCGTTCGCCTCACGATCCAAGTGGATCGCGAGCTGCGGCAAGCGCAGGAGCGCGCCCGTGGCGGCGAGCACCGCAGAGCCGTCGTCGAGGACGAGCCGACCGGCGAGACGCAGCTCGCGGTCCAGCCAGGAGTTCAGCAGAGGACCGCCGTAGATCTCGACGCCCGCCTGCAGCCAGCCTGCGCGCCCCGTCGTCGGCTGCGGCTTGAGCTTGAGCGCGGGTGAGTCGCTGTGCGCGCCGAAGATGTGGAATGGCGTGTCGGCGGCCGCGCCGACCGGGACGATCCACGCGAGTACGGCGCCGTCGCGGACGACGACATGACGCGCCCCCGGCTCGATGCCCCACGGCTCGGTCTCGTCGAGGGGGGTGAATCCGGCGGCGATCAGGCGCGCGGCGACGGCGGACGCGGCGTGAAAGCTCGACGGCGAATCGGCGACGAACCCGGCGAGGTCGTCGGCATGGGCGAGGACGGCGGCGGTCTGCGGCATCCCCTCAGCGTAGTTCGGGCGCTGTGCGTCAGCGCGCGACGATCTCGGAGGCGTTGTGCGCGATCCATTCCATCAGGGGCATCATGCGCGCCATGAGCTCGTCCCCGCGCGCGGTGAGCGCGTACTCGACGCGCGGGGGCACTTCGGGGTAGGCGGTGCGCTCGACGAGGCCGTCGGCCTCGAGCGTCCGCAACGTCGAGGCGAGCATCTTCTCGCTGATGCCGTCGACCGTGCGGCGCAGCTGTCCCCATCGCGCCGTGCCGTCGGTCAACGCCATGAGCACGAGCACACCCCACTTGCTCATGACGCGGTCGAGGACGATCCGCGTCGGACAGTTCTCCGTGAACACCCCGTCACGCTCCGCCCGGATCTCCGCAAAACTCACCGCCATGTGGGTACCTTACCGAAAAGTGGGTACCTGCGATCTGGAATGGATGCCACGGTCGCGCGTTGCCCCTCGTGGAACCGATCACGGAACCGATCGAAAGGACCTCTCATGACCATTCTCGTCACCGGTGCCGGTGGGCACCTCGGCCACCTCGTCGTCGACGCGCTCCTCGGCCGCGGCGTCGCCGCGGCCGACATCGTCGCGGGCGCACGCACCCCCGCGAAGGTCGCCGACCTCGCCGCGCGGGGCGTCCGCACGGCGCACCTCGACTATGACGACCCCGCGACGATCACCGCGGCACTCGACGGCGTGGATCGCGTACTCCTGATCTCCGGATCCGAGCCCGGCAAGCGCTTCGCAGGGCACAAGAACGTCATCGACGCCGCCGTTGCGGCGGGGGTCTCCCAGTTCGTGTACACGAGCGTCTCGAAGGCGACGAGCTTCGACTGGCCGCTCGGCGCCGAGCACAAGCAGACCGAGGAGGCTCTCGCCGCGAGCGGGCTGCCCACCGTGATCCTGCGCAACGACTGGTACACCGAGAATTACATCGGCGACGTGCAGCGTGCCGCGGAGTCAGGCGTCATCGCTGCCTCCGTCGGCGACGGCCGCGTCGCACCCGCCAGCCGCCAGGACTATGCAGAGGCCGCGGCCGCGGTGCTGACCGAAGACGGTCACATCGGGCAGGTCTACGAGCTCGCGGGAGATGCGAGCATCACCTACGACGACCTCGCGGCCGCCGCCGCCGAGGTGCTCGGGCGCGACGTCGCGTACGTGCGGCTGACGCACGAGGAGTACGTCGCGGGCCTGCAGTCGGCGGGACTGGATGCCGGGACGGCGGAGTTCGTCGCGAGCTTGGACGACGGCATCCGCGGCGGTGTCCTCGCAGACACCGACGGCACGCTCGCGCGCCTCATCGGCCGCCCGACCACGCCCGTGGTCGACGGACTGAGCGCCGCGCTCGCCTGATCGTCTGCACCCGCGCGCACGACGACTTCTGGACGGTTGTGGCTGCCTCCCTCGGCCCGAGACGGCCACGACCGTCCACACGTTGTCGGCGCCGCCGGAATCGTGGGCTGTTGTGGCGGGATGCCGGAGCATAAGGCCGCCACGACCGTCCACGATTCGGCGAAGCGAAGATGCCGCGAAGCGAACGTTCGGCGCACAGGGATCGCGCGCACAGCCTCAGCGACGCGATCCTCGCCGCGCCCGCCGCCTCGGCACGAGCACGAACACGAGCGGAACGACGCTCGCGATCATGAGGATCACGGCGACGACGGATGCCGCGGGCAGCAGCAGTGCCCCGCCGACGAGCATCGCGGCGAACACGACCGCCGCGATCGTGCGACCGACGAGTGCCTCCAGCTGGTCGAAGCGCCGGTCGATCTCCGGAGTTGCAACCGACAGCGCGCCACCGTCGATCTTGTCGGCGACGACGTCGAGCTTCGGCGGGAGACCCATGAGCGTGGACGCATAGCCGAGGGCGCTCTTCGCGGCATCCGTCACGACATTGCGACTTTCTTCGCGCAGCAGCTGCTGAGCATAGGGATCGATCGCCTCCCACACGTTGAACGCAGGGTCGAGGGCGCTGCACACTCCGGAGGTGAGCGAAACGGCACGCGTGATCAGCAGGAAGTTCTCCGGCAGCTGTACGGGCAGCGACCGCATGACCTCGCCGAAGTCGTCCGCGAAGGTGCGGAACTCGCGCGGATCGACGTTCTGCAGTTCTCCGAACGCCATCCCGCCGAACCGGGCGAAGAGCGCCGTGAGCGCCCGCTCGAGCTCGCTCGTGTCGGCGCCGGGGAGTAAGACCCCGATGCGCTGGATGCCGTCGACGAGGCCCTTCCCGTCGCGCGCGGCGACCGCGATGACGATCTTGCGAAGACCATCGCGCAATCCCGACGGCACCTGCCCCATCATTCCGAAGTCGATGAAGGTCAGGGTCCACGCCGGACCCTCGGCGCCCGGCGTGTGCGGCGTGACGAAGACGTTCCCGGGGTGCGGGTCGGCGTGGAAGAAGCCGGCGCCGAAGAGCTGATCGAACATCGCCCCCGCGAACGCCTGGGCGACCTCGCGCGGGTCGATGCCCGCCGCGCGCAGCGCCGCGACGTCGTTGAGCTTGATCGCCGTGACGTCCGAGAGCGTCAGCACGCGGCGCGTGGTCCGTTCCCAGACGACGACGGGCGCGGCCACGCGGGCGCCGTCGGCGAACGTCTCGGCGAACCGCTCCGCGTTGACCCCTTCGTGCAGATAGTCGATCTCCTCGCGGCTGGTCGCGGCGAACTCCTCGACGAGCGCGGGGGCGTCCACACGATCAGCGACGAAGCCGATGCGAGAGAGGCGTGCGCCGATCGTGCGGAGGGCGGCGAGGTCCGTCTCCACGATCCGGTCGATCCCCGGCCGCTGCACCTTGACGACGACCTCCGCGAACCCGGAGATCTGCTCGTCGCTGTCCGCGAGGCGCGCGCGGTGGGCCTGGCCGAGGGATGCCGCGGCCACCGGAACCTCGTCGAACCACGCGTACGCGCGATCCAGCGGAACCCCGAGCTCCGCTTCGGCGAGCGCACGGATCTGGGAGAACGCGACGGCGGGCACTTCGTCCTGCAGCTGCTCGAGCTCGCTCGTGACTTCGGGGGGAAGCACATCGAGGCGCGCTGAGAGGAACTGCCCGACTTTGATCATGAGGCCGCCGAGGTCGACGGCGAGCACGCGGAAGCGCGCGGCGATCCGCTGGAGCCGCCGCGCACGCGAACGCTCCGCGACGCGGCGGAGTCCGATCCGCGGCAGGGCGATCTCGAACCACCACGCCTGGAACATGACCGCGGTCGCGAACCGGATGATGCGGTTGTACCGGGCGCGCGAAGGTACGGCGGGGGACGTTGCGGCGTCTCCCGGCGGCATCCCGCTCAACCTTCGGCGAGGATCGCGTACAGACGCCGACGAGCGTCGTCGAGGATCTCGATCGCCTGCTGGACCTGTGCAGGAGTCCCGGTGCGGCCGACCTGCATCGCCGCCTGGGCGAGGTTGGCACCGGACTTCGACAGGGCACCGAATCCGGGTCCGTCGGTGCGCGCAGACGTTCCGCCCGTGCTGCGGGCGTCGTCCTCCTCGCCGGCACGCCAGGGCGCGGGCTTGTCGGCCGCCTCCGCGCGTCCGGCCTCGGTGAGCGAATACGTCTTGCGTCCGCCCTCCTCTTCGACATCGACGACGCCTTCGTCGGTGAGCAGCTGCAGGGTCGGGTAGACGGAGCCGGGGCTCGGCTTCCACGCCCCACCCGAGCGCTCCTCGATCTGCTGGATGATCTGGTAGCCGTGCATCGGCTGTTCCGCGAGGATCGCGATGATCGCGACGCGCACATCGCCGCGGCCCATGCGCGATCCCGCCTTCATGTCGAAGCGCGGCAGGTCGAAACGCTGCTCGAGCTTCTGACCGAACTGCCCGAGGGCTTCGAAGATGTCATTCATTCCCTGGCCGCCGAACATGCTCTTGCCGTCGGCGCCGCCGCCGAAGCCCATGCCACCGAAACCCTGACCGCCGTATCCGTTGTTCATGACGAACCTCCTCGAGTGAACGATACTCAACGATATATCGTTGGGCGCTCGACGATACCGTGAGTTCGCCGTGAACGCGCGCGAAGGCGTGGGAGCGGATGCCTCACTCCGGTCGTCCGAACGCCTCCAGCCAGCGCAGCCACAGCTCACTCACCGTCGGGTAGGCGGGCACGGCGTGCCACAGGCGCTCGAGCGGAACCTCGCCCACGACGGCGATCGTGAGCGCCTGGAGCATCTCCGCGACGTCCGGCCCCACGAGAGTGCCCCCGATGATGACGCCGCGGTCGACATCGACGAGCGCACGCGCGGTGCCCGCGTAGCCCTGCGCGTACGTCGCGGCGCCGGCGATCTGGGCGAGGTCGACGTCGAGCGCGCGCACACGCAGCCCGGCATCCTCGGCGTGCGCGAGCGTGGGGCCGACAGAGGCCACCTGCGGACTCGTGAACACGACCTGCGGCACCGCGCTGCGGTCCGCCGTGGCGACGTGCGTCCCCCACGGCTGATCGTTGACCGCGCGGCCCAGCGCGCGCGCCGCGATGACATCGCCGGCGGCCCGCGCCTGGTACTTGCCCTGGTGCGTGAGGAGTGCGCGGTGGTTGACATCGCCGACGGCGTAGAGCCAGTCACTGCCGCGCACGCGCATCGTGTCGTCGACGTCGAGCCACTGCCCGGCGCGCAGGCCGACGGCATCGAGGCCGACGTCGTCGGTGCGCGGAACGCGGCCCGTCGCGACGAGCAGTTCCGCCGCGCGCACCTCGTCGTCGTCCCCGTCGAGGGTCACGACGATCCCGCCCTTCTCGCGGCGCACCGCGGTCGCCTCGGCGCGCAGCCGCACGTCGACGCCCGCGTCACGCAACGCAGCGGTCACAGCGTCGCTCGCGAACGCTTCGACCCCACCGAGCAGCGACGAGCGCGCGATCATCGTCACCCGCGTGCCGAACGAGGCGAACACGGTCGCCAGCTCGCAGGCGACGACGCCGCCGCCGAGGATGGCGAGCGAATCCGGCACCTCCTGCACCGCCGTCGCCTCGCGACTCGTCCACGGCGCCGCATCCGCGAGACCCGGAATCTCAGGCAGGAGCGCGGCGGAGCCCGTGCACACCGCCACGGCATACCGCGCGCGCAGAACACGCTCCGATCCGTCCGGTGCGCTCACGCGCACGGTCCGCTCGCCGTCGAGCCGCCCATGGCCCCGCACCAGATCGATGTCCGCGCCCTCCAGCCACGCCACCTGTCCGTCGTCGCTCCACTCATGGACGATCTGATCGCGCCAGCCCAGCGTCGCCGCGACGTCCACTCCGCCCTCCACGGCACCGGCCGCGCCCGGGACGGCGCGCGCGGCCTCGAGCGCGGCGCCGGGTCGCAACAGGGTCTTGGACGGCATGCACGCCCAGTAGGAGCATTCGCCGCCGACGAGCTCGCTCTCGACGATCACGGCCGATAGGCCGCCCTGTACGGCACGGTCGGCGACGTTCTCACCGACGGGCCCCGCTCCGATCACGATCAGGTCGTACTCGTCCTTCTGCATGTGCCACCTCTACCCGAGTGTGACGCTGTATGCCACCCCCCTTCGGCATGTCGGAGGGGTGTGGTTGGGTGGAGGACACCCGACCCGGAGGACGCATGGCGATCGAGTTCCGTTCCGTCACGAAGCGCTTCGCCGATGGCACGACCGCCGTCGACGACTTCAGCCTCGTGCTGCCGGCGCACAAGACGACCGTCTTCGTGGGCTCCTCCGGCTGCGGCAAGACGACGCTCCTGCGCATGATCAACCGGCTCATCGAGCCGACAAGCGGCGAGATCCTCATCGACGACGAGCCCATCCAGCAGCGCGATCCGGTGCGTCTGCGTCGGGGCATCGGCTACGTGCTGCAGAACGCAGGACTGCTCCCTCACTTCACGGTCGTCGACAACGTCGCGACCGTTCCCCGCCTGAACGGCACTCCGAAGAAGCAGGCCCGCGAGCGCGCTCTCGAACTGCTCGACATCGTGGGCCTCGACCGCGCCCTCGCGGCGCGCTACCCGCGTCAGCTCTCCGGCGGCCAGCAGCAGCGCGTGGGCGTCGCCCGAGGGCTCGCCGCCGATCCCAACATCCTCCTGATGGACGAGCCGTTCGGCGCCGTCGACCCGATCGTTCGCAGCGAGCTGCAGACCGAGACGCGGCGCCTGCAGCGCGACCTCGAGAAGACCGTCGTCTTCGTGACGCACGACATCGACGAGGCGTTCCTGCTGGGCGATCAGGTCGTGATCCTCGAGAAGGGTGCGAAGATCGCGCAGGTCGGAACACCCGACGAGATCGTCGAGAACCCCGCGAGCGACTTCGTCGCGGAGTTCGTCGGGGTCGATCGGGGCGCCCGCGCCCTGCACACGAAGCGCACACCGCGCGGAACGGTGCTCGTCGATGCCGCGGGCCGTACCCAGGGTGTCCTCGTCGAGGAGCCCGCCGTCGCCGACCCGCCCGGCGCCGACCGATCGGCGCCCGCGCCGTGAACTGGGTCCTCGACAACCTCGGGCTCATCGGGTCTCTCACCCTCGATCACCTGCGGCAGAGCACGATCGCGATCGTCGCGGCGTTCGTCATCGCCGTGCCGCTCGGATGGCTCGCGTGGCGCTACACGCGACTGCGCGGTTCCGTGCTCACAACCATCGGGCTCCTCTACACGATCCCCTCGCTCGGGCTGTTCGCCCTCTTGTGGGCCGTGTTCGGCATCCCGTACCTCTCCGAGACGAACCTCATCATCGCGCTGACGATCTACGGTGTCGCGATCATGACCCGTTCGGTGACCGACGGGCTCGACGCGGTGGATGCCACGACGCGTGAAGCGGCGATCGCGGTGGGGTACGGGCCCTGGCGGAGGTTCTGGACGGTGGACCTGCCGCTCTCCGGTCCCGTGCTCCTCGCGGGGCTCCGCGTGACGGCGACGTCGACGATCGCGCTCGCGACCGTCGGCATCCTGATCGGCGTGCAGAACCTCGGATACCTCTTCACGAACGGCCTGCAGCGTCGCATCATCCCCGAAGTGCTCACGGGTGTCGTGCTGGTCGTGATCATCTCGCTCGTCATCGACCTGCTCCTCGTGTGGGCCGGCCGCGCTCTCATGCCCTGGGTGCCCGTCCGCGGGGGCAGTCGCGCCGAACGGCGGGCACTCCGCCGACTGTCGGTGGAGGCGGCCGCGTGAACCTCTTCCTCGATGCATTCGCGTGGATCTTCTCGCCCGACCGTCTCACCGGCTCGCTCCCCCTTCCGGTCGCGATCGGGCAGCACCTCGCCTTCACGTTCGGCTCCGTGATCGTGGCGGCGCTCATCGCGATCCCCGCGGGTTGGGCGATCGGGCACACGGGCCGCGGGCGCGAGTTCGCCGTCGCTCTGTCGGGCGCCGCCCGTGCTGTCCCGACGCTCGGCCTCGTCGTCCTCCTCTACCTCCTCGTCGGCGTCGCCTACAAGAGTCAGGCCGCCGTCGTCGCGTTCGTGATCCTCGCGATCCCCTCGATCCTCGCGGGCGCGTATGCCGGGTTCGAGGCGATCGACCGCGCCGTCGTCTCCGCGGCACGCGCCGTCGGGATGACGCCGTGGCAGGTGCTCTGGAAGGTCGAGGTGCCCCTCGGACTTCCCCTGCTCATCGGCGGCATCCGCTCCGCCACTCTGCAGGTCGTCGCGACGGTCACGATCGCGACGTACGTCGGCCTCGGCGGCCTCGGCTTCTACATCATCCAGGGCATCCAGCTGCGCGACACCGCGCAGATCCTCGGCGCCTCGATCCTCGTCGTCGCGCTCGCTCTGCTCCTCGACGGCCTCTTCGCACTCGTCCAGCGCGTCCTCGTGCCACGCGGCGTCCGCGCCCGCACGGCCACGCCCGCACGCCGCTCCGGCGGCGCAGCCCGGGCCGTCCCTCTGCCCTCTTGACCCCGCACCACACAGCATCCAGAAAGGCACCCACCATGTCTCGCATCACCTCGCGCCTCGCCCTCGCGGCGAGCGCCCTCACGATCACGGCCCTCGCGCTCACCGCGTGCGGATCCAGCGGCTCGCTGACCGCGCCGGAGGAGACGAGCTCCGGCTCGGCCGGGGCCTCCGACACCATCACGATCGGGTCGCAGGCCTACTACTCCAACGAGATCATCGCCGAGATCTACGCGCAGGCCCTCGAAGGCGCCGGCTTCACGGTCGAGCGCACCTTCAACATCGGTCAGCGCGACGCGATCATCCCGTCGCTTCAGGACGGCACCATCCAGCTGACCCCCGAGTACACCGGCAACCTCCTCCAGTACTTCGACAAGGCGACGACCGCGACGACGACCGACGACGTGTACGCGGCGCTCGAGAAGGCGCTGCCCGAGGGCCTCGCGGTGCTCGACCAGTCCCCCGCGACCGACCAGGACTCGTACAACGTGACGGCGGCGTTCGCGGCGCAGCACAACCTGAAGAGCATCGGCGACCTCGCAGGGATCTCGCCGCTCGTCCTCGGTGGCGCGCCCGAGCTCGAG
>QFPD01000141.1 GCA_003248845.1 Microbacterium sp.
CAGCATCGCGTCGGGGCACATCTACGGACATGTGCCGCTCCGTCAGGAAGCGGTGCCTTCGGCCGCCGCCTGGCCGCTCCGCGTCACCGCGCGCCGCGGCATCCGTCGCATCCTGCGCGCGGCGGGTCACGTCGATCTGCTGCACCTGCGGATGGCCGATGTGGGCAGTCTCGCGGCAGCCGACGTCGCGCGCGAGCTCGGCATCCCGGTCGTGTTCACGGTCGCCCCCGACCCGCACGGCGTGATCCAGTCGATGGACCGTTCCGGAACGCTCACCCGGGCGCAGTTCGGAGATGCCGACATGGAGGAGCACTTCTGGTTCCGCGCCCGACTCGTGCAGAGCCTCGCCTCGAACGCGGCGCACACGGTTCTCTTCCCTCGGCCTCAACTGCAGCGCGACATGAGTCAGCTGGTGGGGATCGACATCACCGCACACCCCGAGCGCCACACCATCGTCGCTGAAGGCGTCGACCTCGAGGTCGTCGATCGCGCCGTGGCGACGGTGCGCGCCTCGGCGGAGCCGATGCCCGAGGCCGTCGCCGACCTGCGCCGTCGAGTCGAGCAGCTGGCCCCCGCGCGCCGCGCCCTCCCGTTCATCGTGAGCGTCGGACGGCTGCACCGCGTCAAGGGCATGGCGACCCTTGTCGAAGCGTGGGCGCGCGGCCCTCTGCGCGACCGGGCGAACCTGCTGATCGTCGGTGGCGACCTCGGCAGACCGTCGCGCGACGAGCGCGAGCAGCTCGACCGCATCGACGCCGTCGTCCCCGCGCACGCGCGAGCCGACGCGGGTCTCGTCCTCGCCGGGCACCAGCCGAACGATGTCGCCGCGCTGTGGCTGGCGGCCGTCAGGTTCGGCATGCCGCATCTGACGGGTCCCGGCGGCGTGTACGTCTGCGCGAGCTTGAAGGAGGAGTTCGGCATCGCGCTGCTCGAGGCGATGGCGACCGGGCTCATGGTCGTCGCGCCCGACGGCGGCGGACCCGCCACCTACGTGGAGAACGGAATCACCGGCGTCCTGACCGAGACGTGGGATGCCGGGCGCCTGGAGGCCGCGATCGGCGCCGCGCTCGACGCGGCCGCCCTGCCGGAGGGCGATCGCGCCGATCGCGCCCATGACATGGTGCGATCGAGCTTCACGATCCAGGCGATGGCGTCCGCACTCGGTTCGGTCTACCAAGACGTCGCCGCCGACGAGGCCGAGCTCATCCGCGCGGCGGGGGCCGTGCTGTGACGCTGCTCGTCATCAGCCCCGACTACGCCTCGCACCTGCTGCCGCTCGCGACCCTGGCGACCGCGTGGCGGGACGCCGGCCACCGCGTCGTCGTCGCCACGGGACCGGCGACAGCCCCCATCGTGGGCGAGTTCGGGCTCGAGCGCCTCGATCTGCCCCTCGGCCGCGGGAGCAACGCGCGGGTGATCTCGGCCGACGATCAGCCGGCGGATGAGGGCGAATCACTGCGTGGCTTCTTCGATGCGACGCGCGTCGGGATGATCGAGACGCTGCGGTATCAGTCGGCGGAGCGGCTGACCGACCTGATGTGGGACCCGGTGACGATCGGCCGCCGCGTGCTCGCCGCCGTGGAGGAGGTGCAGCCGTCGGAGATCCTCGTCGACCACCTCGCGTTCAGCGCGCGGCTCGCCCTGCAGACCGCCGGTCACGCGTACGGGGATGTCGTGCTCGGACACCCGAGCGCTCTGCCCGTCCAGGGGGAGGTGTACGGGTTCCCCCCGTTCTGGCCTGACGCCTTCACGCCGGAGCCCGCGGCCCTGGCCGACCTGCGCGCCCTCTGCGAGGATGTCTCGGCGCGGTTCACCTCGGAGTGGAACCGCACGGTGCGCGCGCTCGACCCGTCGGCTGTCGAGACGGCGGACGCCTTCGCGGAGCACGGATCGACCGTGCTCTACAACTACCCTGCCCAGTTGGCCGCCGATGACGGGCGAACCCTGCCCCCGCACGCCTTCCTCGGATCCACGCGCCGCATCGAACCGGTCGAGGACGACGTCGAACGATGGATCGCCCACGCCGGCGAGTACGTCTACGTCAGCTTCGGGACCTTCCTCTCGGTGCGCGGAGACGTGCTGAGTCGCGTCGCCGAGGCGCTCGCCGCGTCCGGCCTGTCGGCGGCGATCGCGACCGGGTCCACTCCGGCATCCGACCTCGGACCGATCCCCGACGGCTGGCTTGTGCGCGACTACCTCCCGCAGGTGCGTCTGCTGCAGGGCGCGAGCCTCGCCGTGACGCACGGCGGCAACAACTCGGTCACCGAGGCGATCGGGGCGGGCGTCCCGCTGCTCGTGCTGCCGTTCTCCACCGATCAGTTCGCCGGTGCCGCGGCGGTCGAGCGCGCGGGGCTCGGACGCGCTCTCGCGCCCAACACCGCCACCGTAACGGAGCTCGCCGGCGCGCTTCACGATCTGCAAGGGATGCCGGGTGCCCGAGCGCGTCTCCGCGACATCGCCGCCGAGCAGGCCGCGCGGCCGGGTCCCCGTATCGCCTACGAGCTCTTGACCGGGATCTCCACGCCGACGAGCTGAGCCATCGCCGCCGGATCGCCCGAGGCAGCGCGGTAGCGCTCCATCAGGGCGGCATTCGCCTCGTAGCGCTCGCCGGCGCGCACCTCGGCCCGGTGATGCAGCGCGTACACGCTGCCCTCGTGGCGCACCGGCGGCGCACCGAACAGCGTGCTGTGCGCGAGGTACCACGCGGCATCCTCGAATCCCCATCCGCGAAAGCGCTCGTCCTGCCCGCCGTGGGCAGCCCACGTGCGGGGAGTCGTCACATACACGCCGGAACAGGCGCCTTTCACGAGCTCGAAGTCGCAGTCTTCCGGAGCCGATCCCGACTGCAGCTGCGCGGTGCCCTCCGCCCCGAGCCAGTGATACTCGGTGTACGGCAGGTGCACGCGACCGCTCGTGCGGGCGGCTTCGACCGCGGCGCGCAGCACGTTCACCTGGGGGAACGTGTCGGCATCGTTGATCACGACGACCTCGCCGGGCGGGATCGACCGCACCGCTTCGTTGCGGCACGCGGAGAGGACGAACACGTCGTCCGCGGTGTCGATCGCGCGCACGGTGGCCTCGGGCACGTGGCGGGCGTACCAGTCGGTGACGAACGCGTAGGCAGGCTCACGCGTCGGCGCGGGGCGCCACGGGATGACGACGGTGAAAGGGGACATCAGGTCAGCGTAGACGCACGGCGCGTTCGCGTCGCGTCCGATCGCACACGGTGTCGCCCGCGGCGGGCAGACTGTCCCCATGGCATCCGCACCCGGAACTCCCGCCGCCGTCACCGTCCCCGTCGCCGACGCACATGACGTCATCCGCGTCGTAGGAGCGCGAGAGAACAACCTCCGCGGCATCGACGTCGAGATCCCCAAGCGCCGCCTCACCGTCTTCACCGGGGTGAGCGGGTCTGGCAAGTCGAGCCTCGTCTTCGGAACGATCGCGAACGAGTCGCAGCGGCTCATCAACGAGACCTATCCGACCTTCATCCAGCAGTTCATGGGGCAGCTGAGCCGCCCCGACATCGACCGGCTCGAAAACATCAGCCCGGCGATCGTCGTCGATCAGGAGCGGATGGGCGCCAACGCCCGCTCGACGGTCGGCACCGCGACCGACGTGCACGCGATGCTGCGGTTGCTGTTCAGCCGCATCGGGCAGCCGCACGTCGGCTCGCCGCAGGCGTTCTCGTTCAACGTCCCTTCCGTCAGCGGTGCCGGCGCGATCACGATCGCGACCGGCAAGGACAAGGGCAAGAAGGAACGGCGCTCCTTCGAGATCACAGGGGGGATGTGCCCCGAGTGCGAAGGCCTCGGACAGGTCAGCGACATCGACCTCGACGAGCTGCTCGATCGCTCGCTGTCGCTGCGTGCGGGCGCGATCAAGGTACCGGGCTACACGCCGGACGGCTGGATGGTGAAGGGATTCGCCGACTCGGGCTTCGTCGACGGCGATAAGCCCATCGTCGACTACTCCGCGCAGGAGCTGCACGATCTGCTCTACAAAGAGACGACGAAGGTGAAGATCGCGGGCATCAACATGACCTACGAGGGTCTCGTCCCGAAGGTCACCAGATCGATGCTGCAGAAGGACCGCGACAGCCTGCAACCGCATGTGCGGGCGTTCGTGGACCGCGCGGTGAAGTTCATGCCGTGCCCGGCATGCGACGGCACGCGCCTCAATGAGGGTGCACGCTCGTCGAAGATCGCGGGAGCCAGCATCGCGGATGCCGCGGCCATGCAGATCACGGATCTCGCCGCCTGGGTGCGGTCGATCGACGACGCGCGCGTCGGGCCACTGCTGCAGACGCTGCAGCAGACGCTGGACTCGTTCGTCGACATCGGGCTCGGCTACCTCTCGCTCGACCGCGCGAGCGGCACGCTCTCCGGAGGAGAGGCGCAGCGCACGAAGATGATCCGCCACCTCGGGTCCGCGCTGACCGACATGACCTACGTCTTCGACGAGCCGACGACCGGGCTGCACCCCCACGACATCCAGCGTATGAACGAACTGCTTCTCCTCCTGCGCGATAAGGGCAACACGGTGCTCGTCGTCGAGCACAAGCCCGAGGTCATCGAGATCGCCGACCACGTGATCGACCTCGGTCCGGGCGCGGGGCGCCACGGCGGACTCATCACGTACGAGGGGGATGTCGCGGGCTTGCGCGCTTCCGACACCGTGACGGGTCGGCACGTCGATCACCGCGCCGAACTCAAGTCCGCCACGCGCGCCGCGACGGGCGCGCTGGAGATCCGCGGCGCAGGCCTGCACAACCTGAAGAGCGTCGATGTCGACGTGCCCCTCGGCATCCTGACCGTTGTCACGGGTGTGGCGGGATCGGGCAAGTCGTCGCTCATCCATGGCAGCCTCGCGGGTCGCGACGAGGTCGTCGTGGTCGATCAGACGCCGATCAAGGGTTCCCGGCGCTCGAGCCCGGCGACGTACACGGGTGTGCTCGATGAGATCCGCAAGCTGTTCGCCAAGCAGAACGGGGTGAAGCCGGCTCTCTTCAGCGCGAACTCCGAGGGTGCCTGCCCCGCGTGCAAGGGCCTCGGCGTCATCATCACGAATCTGGGGTTCACGCAGAGCGTCGAGACTCGGTGCGAGCTGTGCGAAGGATCGGGCTTCAGCGACGCCGTCCTCGAGTACACGGTCGAGGGTCGCACGATCGCCGATGTGCTCGCGATGTCGGTCGAAGAGGCGATCGCCTTCTGCGCGGATGCCGGGCTGAAGGGCACGGCCGCCGCCACGCTCGCCCGCATGAGCGATGTCGGCCTCGGCTACATCACGCTCGGCCAGGCCCTCGGCACCCTCTCCGGCGGCGAGCGGCAGCGCCTCAAACTCGCCATCTCGATGGCCAAGAAGGGTGCCATCTACATCCTCGACGAACCCACGACGGGCCTGCATCTCGCCGACGTCGCGGGTCTCCTCGCTCTTCTGGACGCGCTGGTGGATGCCGGCAACTCGGTCATCGCGATCGAGCACCACCAGGCGGTCATGGCGCACGCCGACTGGATCATCGACGTCGGACCGGGCGCGGGTCGCGATGGCGGCACGGTCGTCTTCGAGGGCACGCCCGCGGACCTCGTCGCGAGCGGCGCAACTCTGACGGCGCAGCATCTCGCCGCGTACGTCGCCGTCGACTGACGGCGGCTGCCACGTCCGTGCGGGTGCCGTCGGCGCGGGGGCGAGACGCCGGCGGCGCATAACTCAGGCAGAATCGCCCGGTGGTCGGCGTGAGTGCCGCGCGGCGCGGGTTCTGCCTGAGTTGCGACCCACCCGCCGCGCCGCCGGGCGCTTCTGCCACCGGCCGCCCACCACACGACCGGCCGGCCGGCGCACAATGAAGGCAGAATCGGGATCAGGCGCGGGTGTGGCCGAGGACCTTCACGATGATGCCGCGGCGTCGCAGCTCGCTGATGGCGTGTGTCTCCTCCGGGACGGTGCGTCCGAGCGCGTGCTTGTCGGCGACGACGACGACATCGCCCGAGACGAGCCGGCCGAACAGGCGCGTCAGGCGCTCCGACCAGCTCTCGCCGGTCTCGGGGGCGGGGTGGCGGAAGCCTTCGATCGG
>QFPD01000390.1 GCA_003248845.1 Microbacterium sp.
CTGGTTGATCTTGTACCGGCCGACCTTCGCGAGGTCGTAGCGCTTCGGGTTGAAGTAGAAGTTGTCCAGCAGCGCGCGGGCGGCCTCGGCGGCGACCTGCTCGCCCGGACGGAGCTTGCGGTAGATGTCGCGGAGCGCATCTTCCTTCGTGAGGATCGTGTCCTTCGACAGCGTGTCCTCGATCGACTCGTAGCCGGCGAACTCGTTCAGGATGTCCTCGCTCGACAGACCCAGAGCCTTGAGGAAGACGGTCACCGACTGCTTGCGCTTGCGGTCGATGCGCACACCGACCTGATCGCGCTTGTCGATCTCGAACTCGAGCCATGCACCGCGGCTCGGGATGACGCGCGCCGAGACGATGTCCTTGTCGCTCGTCTTGTCGGGGGTCTTGTCGAAGTAGACGCCGGGCGAACGGACGAGCTGGGAGACGACGACACGCTCGGTGCCGTTGATGATGAACGTGCCCTTGCCCGTCTGCAGCGGGAAGTCGCCCATGAAGACCGTCTGGGTCTTGATCTCACCCGTGAGGTGGTTCATGAACTCGGCCTCGACGTACAGCGGGGCGGCGTAGGTCTTGCCGCGCTCCTTGCACTCCTCGATCGAGTACTTCTCGGGCTCGAGGTACGGGTTCGTGAAGCTCAGCTGCATCGTCTCGCCGAGGTCCTCGATGGGCGAGATCTCCTCGAAGATCTCCTCGAGGCCGCTCTTCTCGGGCACATCGGTGCGTCCGGCGGCCTTCGCCTCCGCGACGCGCGCCTTCCACGCGTCGTTCGCGACGAGCCAGTCGAAGGACTCGGTCTGCAGAGCGAGCAGATCGGGGACCTCGAGCGTGTCCGTGATCTTGGCGAACGACAGGCGCGATGCGCCGCGGCCGTTCTTGGTGGTGGTGGGGTTGGTTGCGTTGCGCGCAGCAGCCAAGGGGATGACCTCCATGAGCCCGGGCGGGGGCTGGTTTCCTTGTCGTCAGGTGGAGTGCTCCGTTCCCACGCCTGCCACGCGCCGCCGTCTCTGACGAGTGGCGGGGTATCTGCAGACGCACGCCGACCACCATATGAGGGCATGGGGGAAGGGAGCGCAACTACCAACTATAGCCTCGGCGACGCGCCATGGCAAGCCGAATCCTTGACGAGTTTCGGATGCTGCGGTATAACCCCGCGCGCGCCGCCACCGCGGGCTCAGCGGACGTGGCGGAAGCGGATGACCGTGCCCGGGCGTGCCTGCGCGAGCGCGTCGCGCGCGGCATCCGCGACGACGGCGACGACGGGGTAGCCGCCGGTCACGGGGCCGTCGGGGCCGAGAATGACGGGCAGCCCGTCCGGCGGGACCTGGATCGCACCCGGGAGCATGCCCTCGCTCGGCAGCTCCCGCGAACCGTGTTCTGCGCGCGTGAGCGGTGTGCCCGCGAGACGGATGCCGACGCGATCGGCCGCGGCGGAGACGGTCCACGTGCGGGTGTAGAGGTCTGCGGCATCCGTGAACCAGTCCGCCCGCGGACCGGGAGCGAGGGCGATCTCGAGAGCGTCGGGCGGGCGACCCCAGGGATGCAGGTCACCCGGCGGGATCGGCGCGACGGGCGCGGGGTCGGCGAGCGCGACGCGGGT
>QFPD01000391.1 GCA_003248845.1 Microbacterium sp.
ATGTCGACGTAGCCGTCGGTGCGCACTTCGCCGGCGACGTGCACGAGGCCTGTCGTGACGAGGGTCTCCACGGCGACACGGCTCCCCGTGTCCTCCGCGAGAAGGGCGTCGAGGATCGAATCGGAGATCTGGTCGCAGATCTTGTCGGGGTGCCCCTCGGTGACGGATTCGGAGGTGAACAGGCGCAGACTCATCGGGATCTCCAGGATTCAGCGGGCACGGACACCATCATGCCCGCGGTCCCCGACATCGGTGCGAACGCACGACATCCCGGGACACGCGGGCATGGCACACCGCGAAGCGTCAGCGGCTCCGCGGCATCCGGATCATTCGGCCTGACGCAGGCGCAGCTTGTCCTCGTGGATCTCGTGCAGCGCGATGGTCAGCGGCTTGTCCTCGACCGACGAGTCGACGAGCGGTCCGACGTTGTCGAAGAGGTTGCCCTCGTGCAGGTCCGAGTAGTAGTCGTTGATCTGACGCGCGCGCTTGGACGCGTAGATGACGAGCTGGTACTTCGAGTCGACCTTCTCGAGGAGAGCGTCGATGGGCGGGTCGATGATGCCCTTGTCACGTCCGGCCATGATGAACCTCCAGGATCGGATGGCGGTGAAAGCGTGCGGTGGAAAACTCGCGAGCCGCAGGATGCCGCGGCATCCGACCATTCTATCAGCGCGCGAGCGCGGCGACCTCTGCGGCGGCACGGGCCACGTCGTCGTTGACGACGAGGTAGTCGAACTCGCCCTGCGAGGCGAGCTCGGTCTTGGCTGTGCGCAGACGCCGCGCGCGCTCCTCCTCGTCTTCGGTCCCACGGCCGACGAGCCGCTGGACGAGCTCGTCCCACGTCGGCGGGAGCAGGAAGACGAGAGCCGCATCGGGCGCGGCGGCGCGCACCTGACGAGCCCCCTGCAGATCGATCTCGAGGAGGACGGTACGGCCCTCGGCGAGGGCCTTGTCGATGGGAGCCTTCGGCGTGCCGTACCGGTACGCGTTGTGCACTGTGGCCCATTCGAGCAGCTCCCCGCTCGCGACGAGGCGGTCGAACTCCGCGTCGTCGACGAAGAAGTAGTGCTCGCCGTCCACTTCGCCCGGACGCGGAGCGCGGGTCGTCGCGGAGACCGAGAGGAGGATCTCGGGGTGATGCTCCTTGATGTGCGCGGCGACGGTCCCCTTGCCCACGGCCGTCGGGCCGGCGAGGACGACGAGGCGGCTGCGACCCGCACGCGGAGCCGGAACAGGGAAGCGCTCGTCGAGCCAGTGCGCGAGCGCGACACGCTGGCGCGGCCCCAGGCCACCGAGCCGCTTGACGGGGGCGATGCCGAGTTCCGCGAGGATCCGGTCGCGCTTGCCCTCGCCGATCGCCGGGAGGGCGGTGAGGAACTCGGTGACGCGCATGGCACCGGCGGGCGTATCGGGGTGCTCCTGGGCGCGACGCAGCAGCTCTTGTGCCGACAGGACGCGCATCGCGACGTCCTTCTTCAGGGCCGCTCTTTCCCGGCGCGCCGCAACGGCACGTCGGGATGCCGCGGCGCGGTCGACCTCGGGTGGGCGGCGCGTCTGGATCATCACCCTCTACGGTACAGCGCGACGCGCTCCT
>QFPD01000142.1 GCA_003248845.1 Microbacterium sp.
GTCGAGCACCGTCATCGCGGTGTGCAGGACGATCGCCGCCGCAACGATCTGGAACGTGCGATCGGCGGTGATGCCCGGCAGTTCCTGGCGGGCGGATGCCGGCAGGCGCGCGAGCCGCGGTATCCACGAGCCGAGCGCGTGGCGCGGCAGCAGCATCCGCTCCGTGCCCGACCACCCCGGCACGGGGTAGCCGGCGAGCTTCGCGAGCGAGCGGATCGCCTTCGACGAGCCGACGACGTGGTTCGGCTTGGGCTGGCCGGTTATGAGCTGCGCGACCGGCTCGAGCGTCGTGCGCGCGTGCGCGCGCAGCTGCTCCGCGGCATCCTCGCCCGGCGGGTCCTGCGGCAGGAATTCGACCGTCGCGCGCCCCGCGCCGAGCGGCACGGATGCCGCGACGTCGGGCAGTTCGTCGCTGCCGGCCGCGACCTCGAGCGAGCCGCCGCCGATGTCGAAGAGGAGGATCTGCCCCGCCGACCAGCCGAACCAACGGCGGACGGCGAGGAACGTGAACCGCGCCTCGCTCTCGCCGCCGAGCACCTGCAGGTCCTGGCCGAGCGCCGCCTCGATGCGGGCGATCACGTCGGCGCCGTTCGTCGCCTCGCGGACGGCGCTCGTCGCCGTGGCCAGCAGCTCGACGACGTTCTCGGCCTCCGCCGTCGCGCGGGCCTGCGTGACGGCATCCACGAGAGCCACGATGCCCTGCTCGCTGATCGATCCGTCGGGCTCGAGGTAGCGCATGAGGCGGAGCACCGTGCGCTGGCTCGTCGTGCCGAGCGGGCGGCCGCCGGGGTGCACGTCGGCGACGAGCAGATGGACGGTGTTGGATCCGATGTCGAGGACTCCCAGGCGCACGTGTCGAGAGTAGCGCCAGTAGAGTGGGCGCGATGTCCACCGATGAGCAGCTCGAACGAGCAGGCGGCGCCGAGGGCGCGGCGGAAGCCGAGGCGCCGGCGGCGGCGCTCGACCCGCTGCTGTACCGCGAAATCGACCGCGCCGAGTGGGCGGCGCTCGCCCCCGGCATCCCCTCGCCCCTCACCGAAACCGAGGTCGTGCAGCTGCGCGGCATCGGCGATCGTCTCGACCTCACCGAGGTGCGCGAGGTGTACCTGCCGCTCAGCCGACTGCTCTCGACGTACGCCGAGAACACGAAGCGCCTCGGTGCCGAGACCTCGGCGTTCCTCGGTGAGCAGGACACGACGACCCCCTTCGTCGTCGCCGTCGCCGGGTCGGTCGCGGTCGGCAAGTCGACGATCGCGCGCCTCCTGCGCGAGCTCATGAGCCGCTGGCCGGGCACGCCCCGGGTCGAACTCGTCACGACGGACGGGTTCCTCTACTCCAACGCCGAGCTCGAACGGCGCGGGCTCATGGACCGCAAGGGCTTTCCGGAGTCGTACGACCGGCGCGCGCTCGTCCGGTTCCTCACCGATGTGAAGTCGGGCGCGGCGGAGGCTCGCGCCCCGTTCTACTCGCACGTGCGATACGACATCGTGCCCGACGCGCACGTGACCGTCCGCCGCCCCGACGTCGTCATCGTCGAGGGCCTGAACGTCCTCTCACCGCCGCCAAGCCCGCACGAGGTCGCCGTCAGCGACCTCTTCGATTTCTCGATCTACGTGGATGCCGAGCCGGGCGACATCGCGCAGTGGTACGTCGACCGCTTCCTCGCACTGCGCCAGGGCGCGTTCAGCAACCCGAGCTCGTTCTTCAACGTGTTCGCGGAGCTGTCGGATGCCGAAGCGGTCGAGCGCGCGCTCGGCTTCTGGGACGCCATCAACCTGCCGAACCTGCGCGAGAACGTCGAGCCGACCAAGCATCGCGCAACGCTCGTGCTGAAGAAGGCCGCCGACCACGCCGTCGAGACGGTGCTGCTCCGCAAGCTGTGAGGGTGCCCTCGTTTGCGCCGAGGGTGCACTCGTAGCGGGGAACGAGTGCACCCTCGCGGGGAACGAGTGCACCCTCGGGGTTTGTGAGGGCGCTGCACAAAAGGGCGCGGCTACCCTGGGACCCATGTGTGGAATCGTCGGATACGTAGGCCCGCGCGACAGTCAGGCCATCCTCCTCGCCGGGCTCGCCCGCCTCGAGTACCGCGGCTACGACTCCGCCGGCATCGCCGTCATCGATCCCCGCGGCGACCTCGACATGCGCAAGCGTGCGGGCAAGCTCGAGGTGCTGCGCGACGACCTCGCCGCCCACCCGATGCCGGACGGCACGACGGGCATCGGGCACACGCGCTGGGCGACCCACGGCGGACCCACCGACGTGAACGCGCACCCCCACCTCGCCGACGACGACCGCCTCGCGGTGATCCACAACGGCATCATCGAGAACTTCGCCGAGCTCAAGGCCGAGCTCGTCTCGCTCGGCTACACGTTCCGCTCCGAGACCGACACCGAGGTCGCGGCCGTGCTGCTCGGGCACGAGTACCGGGCATCCGGCGACCTCGTCACCGCGTTCCGCGCCGTCGTCCGCCGTCTCGAAGGCGCGTTCACGCTTCTCGCGATGCATCAGGACGAGCCTGGGCTCGTCGTCGGCGCCCGCCGCAACTCGCCGCTCGTCATCGGGCTCGGCGAGGGCGAGAACTTCCTCGGCTCCGACGTCGCGGCCTTCGTCGAGCACACGCGCAACGCCCTCGCCATCGGGCAGGACGAGATCGTCGCCATCACGCCCGAGGGCGTCACGATCACCGACTTCGACGGCAACGCCGTCGAGGCCTCTCCCTTCGAGGTGGTCTGGGATGCCTCGGCCGCCGAGAAGGGCGGCTGGTCCTCGTTCATGGCGAAGGAGGTCTCGGAGGAGCCCGAAGCCGTCGCCAACACGATCCGCGGGCGCGTCCAGGATGGCCAGGTCGTCATCCCCGAGCTCGACGGGCTCGATGACCTCTTCACGGGCATCCGACGCATCATCGTCATCGCCTGCGGCACCGCGGCCTACGCAGGCCAGACGGGCGCGTACGCCATCGAGCAGTGGACCCGCATCCCGGTGTCGGTCGAGCTCGCGCACGAGTTCCGCTACCGCGATCCGGTGATCGGCGACGACACGCTCGTCGTGTCGATCAGCCAGTCCGGCGAGACGATGGACACGCTCATGGCCGTGAAGTACGCCGGCGAGCAGGGTGCCAGGACGCTCTCGATCTGCAACACGCAGGGTGCGACGATCCCGCGCGAATCGGATGCCGTGATCTACACCCACGCGGGGCCCGAGGTCGCCGTGGCATCCACAAAGGCGTTCGTCGCCCAGATCACGGCGCTGTACCTCCTCGCCCTGCACGTCGCGCGCGTGCGCGGCTCGATCCCTGCCGCCGAGGCGGCCGACCACGTGCGCGAGCTCGAGGCCGTCCCGGGCAAGATCTCGTGGGTGCTCGAGAAGGAGCAGGCCCACATCGAGCAGTTCTCGCGCTGGATGGCCGACACGCAGTCGGTCCTCTTCCTCGGCCGCCACGTCGGGTACCCGATCGCCCTCGAGGGTGCGCTGAAGCTCAAGGAGATCAGCTACATCCACGCCGAAGGCTTCGCTGCCGGGGAGCTCAAGCACGGCCCCATCGCGCTCATCGAGCCCGGCCAGCCGGTGTTCGTCCTCGTGCCCTCGCCGCGCGAATCGGCGGAGCTGCACAAGAAGGTCGTGTCGAACATCCAGGAGATCCGCGCGCGCGGCGCCCGCGTCATCGTCGTCGCCGAAGAGGGGGATGCCGCCGTGCTGCCCTTCGCCGACGAGGTGCTGCGCATTCCGCTCGCGGGTCCGTTCTTCGAGCCCCTGCTCGCGGTCGTGCCCCTGCACATCTTCGCGATGGGCCTCGCGACGGCGAAGGGGCTCGACGTCGATCAGCCGCGCAACCTCGCGAAGTCCGTCACCGTCGAGTAGGGCGCCGGTAGGCTGGATGCCGTGATCGTCGGCATCGGCGTCGACATCGTCGACATCCCCCGCTTCGAGCGCTCGCTCGTGCGCACGCCGCGCCTGCTGGACCGCCTCTTCACCGCCGCCGAGCGCGGACTGAAACCGCACTCGCTCGCCGCTCGTTACGCCGCGAAGGAGGCGCTCATCAAAGCCCTCGGCGGCTCGGACGGCGTGCACTGGACCGACATCGAGGTCGCCTCGGAGCCGGCGGGGAGGCCCGTGTTCAGCCTGTCCGGCGAGACCGATGCCACCGTGGCATCCCGCGGGATCACGGCGCTCCACCTCTCGCTCAGCCACGACGCGGGGCTCGCGACCGCGTACGTCGTCGCGGAATCGCTCACAGAGCCACGCGCCGACGCCTCACCTGCCGATGAGGGGGCCCGCGCATGACCCGTCTGCCCGCAGGCACGATGCGCGAGGCACTCATCGACACCGACGCGATCGCCGACAACGTCCGCCACGTGCGCCGCCTCACGTCCTCCGACGTGATCGCCGTCGTCAAGGCCGACGGATACGGCCACGGCGCGGTGCGCTCCGCCGTCGCGGCGCTCGCAGGAGGCGCGAACCGCCTCGGGGTCGCTGACATCGGCGAAGCGCTGGCGCTGCGCCGCGCCGGCATCGACGCACCGATCCTCGCGTGGCTGCACGCCCCCGGGGCATCCTTCACCGATGCTGTCGCGCACGGGATCGAGCTCGGCATCTCGAGTCTCGACCAACTCGCGGCGGCGGCAGCGGCGGCCTCGGCCGCCCGTCCCGCGCTCGTGCAGCTCAAGGTCGAGACGGGCCTCGGCCGCAACGGCCTCGCGCCCGGCGATCTGTCGGCCGCGTTCGCCGAGGCCGCGCGGCTCGAACGCATCGGCAAGCTGCGCGTCGTCGGCATCTTCAGCCACCTCTCCAACACCAGCGACGCCGACGACCGCGCCGCCCTCGCGCGCTTCCACGAGGCGCTCGCGCTCGCCGCGCGCCTCGGTCTCACCCCCGCGCTCACGCACATCGCCGCCTCCCACGCCGCGCTCGCGCTGCCCGACGCGCGGCTCGGCTGCGTGCGCCTCGGCATCGCGATGTACGGGCTGTCGCCGTTCGCGGATCGCACCTCCGCCGACCTCGGGCTCCGTCCCGCCATGACTCTTCGCGCGGCCGTCGCCGCCGTGCGGCGCGTGCCCGCCGGTCAGGGCGTGTCGTACGGGTACACGCATCGGACCGACGGCGAGACGACGCTCGCTCTCGTGCCGCTCGGCTACGCCGACGGGGTGCCGCGGGCGGCCTCCGGCGCCGCCGCCGTCCGCATCGGGGGTGCGTCCTTTCCCGTCGCCGGGCGCATCGCGATGGACCAGTTCGTCGTCGATGTGGGCGATCTCCCGGTTTCCGTGGGCGACGAAGCCGTCCTGTTCGGCGACCCGACCCTCGGGATGCCGCCCGTCGAAGCCTGGGCGGATGCCGCGGGCACCATCAACTACGAGATCGTCACCCGCATCGGCCCCCGCGTGCCTCGCCGCGAGGCGGCCCCGTGAGCAGCTCCACCGCCGGCGGCGCGGGCGAGTGCCCCGTGAGCGGCGTACCGTATTCAGTCTCCGCGCCCGCGGCACGAGCGGCCGTCCGCGGAAACACGCGGAATGGCCGCCGAGCGCCGCGCGTTGGGACTGAATTGTGAACGCGACACAGCCCGCACTCCCGACGCCGGGCCTCGACGCCTTCGTCGGGGAGCACGAGATCGCCGATCCCGCGGCGATGGAGGAACTCGGACGGCGCTTCGGCGCGGCCCTGCGCCCGGGCGACCTCGTCGTGCTGACCGGGCCCCTCGGGGCCGGAAAGACGACGCTCACGCGCGGCATCGCGGCATCCCTCGATGTCCGCGGGCGTGTGCAGAGCCCGACGTTCGTCATTGCGCGCACCCACCCCGCGCTCGGCGACGGGCCCGCGCTCGTGCACGTCGACGCCTACCGGCTCGGCACCGACGGTGAGCTGGACGATCTCGACATCGACTTCGCGCGCTCCGTCGTCGTCGCGGAGTGGGCGGCGCCGTTCGCCGCCGCCGTCGCAGACACGTGGTGGGAGGTCGAGATCGACCGCGGCTGGTCGGGCACGGGCCTCGACACCG
>QFPD01000143.1 GCA_003248845.1 Microbacterium sp.
GACCGCCGGGTGGCGGCAGGGCGACGGCTACCGGCTGCGCGCATCGGAACCCGCGACGAGTGCTCTCGCCGCCGCGTCGTCGCCCGGCGACGCGGGCGACGGCCCCGAAGCCCCCGCAAGTCTGCGCACGTGGATGCAGGAGCATGTGTCGGGCAGTGGAGGCGCGGCGCTCGAGGGCCTCGTCGCCCTCCTGCGCGAGCGCGGGTACCTCAGCCACGCGCTCACCGACGCGCAGGCGCAGTGGATGGCGGATGCCGGCGTCGACACCTTCGTGCCGAGCGCAGCGGGGCATTCCCTCGCGCGCATCGACCAGCTCTTCACGGCGCTCCTCGACCGCGAACGGGACCCGCGCGCGGAAGCCTCCGGCAACTATGTGGCGGCGATCGGCGACGACGAGCAGTTCTCCGTGGCGGTGGCGCTCCTCGCTCGCGAGCTCGGCTTCCCCGCGCGGATCGTCGTGGGCGCCCGGATGGAGTCCGCCGATCCCGACCTCGCGGTCTGCGGTGACGGTGCGTGTCGTGCCGACGACCTGGCCGCGTGGGTCGAGGTGCGCAGTGCTGCGGGGGAGTGGATCCCGGTGGACGCGTCGCCCCAGCACCGGCAGGCGCCGAGCCGCGAAGTGACCTCGCAGCCCGACCCGACGATCGGAACCGAGGTGCGTCCCGACAACGTCGACGAGGTCGAGCCGCCCAAGCCGGCGCAGGAGGATGCCGCGGCGAGCCCCGATCGGCCCGACACCGTCGACCTCGGGTGGCTGTGGGCGTCGGTGCGCATCGTCGGCATCTCGCTGGGGGCGCTTCTGGTCGTGGTCGGGCCGTTCCTCGCGATCCTCGCCGCGAAGGCGATCCGCCGGCGCTCCCGACGAGGCGCGGACGAGCCCGCCGCACGCATCGTCGGCGGATGGGACGAGTACCTCGATGCGGCGGCGGATGCGGGTCACCGCGCGCCCGCGGCGGCGACGCGGCTCGAGGTCGCGGGCGCGCTCGGCCAGGATGCCGCGCCGGGACTCGCCGTCGCGGCCGACCGTGCGGTCTTCTCGGATGGTGGCGCGACGGCCGACGACGCCACGGAGTTCTGGCGGATCGTGGATGCCGAGCGCACCGCCTTCACCGCGACACGCTGGCAACGGGTGCGGGCGGCCCTATCGTTGAGATCGTTCGTCCCCGAGGGTCTCACGAGGTCCTCGTCACGCGCCGAGAGGTCACGCACCGAGAGGTCACGCCCCGCATGAGCACACCCGCCGACGATTCTCTGGGCGCCCTGCTGGGTCTGCTCGCCCTCGCCGTGAGCCTCGCGCTGTACGTCTGGACCGCTCTCGCGCTGTCGGCGATGTTCCGCAAGATGGGCGAGGATGCCTGGAAGGGCTGGGTTCCGCTCGTCAACGTCGCAACGCTGCTCGCCTGGGGCGGGTTCAGCCCCTGGCTTATCCTCCTCGCGTTCGTCCCGATCTTCGGTGCGTTCGCCGTGCTCGTGCTCCTCATCATCTCGGCGCACCGCATCAACTCCGGATTCGGCTACGGCGGAGGTATGACGGTGCTGGCCGCCCTGTTGCTGGTCGTCTGGGCGAGCATCCTCGGGTTCGGTCCCGCGCGCTGGCTCGGGGCGCGGCGCCGCGCACGTGTAGCGGCGCCGTCCCTCGCGCCGCCCACGGCGTCGTCCCCCGCGGATCTGCGGCCCGCGCCGGTCGCGCCGGCGGCGCCGATCACGGTGTCTCACAGCGCCGATGCACTGCCCGCGCCCGCGGATGTCGCACCGGACCCTGCCCCTGCCGAGCCTGCCGGGGGGTGGCAGCCCTGGGGGGAGATACCGCAGGACGCCGCCCCGGCATCCTCGCGCGCGCTCGAGTCCGACGCGTCGTTCGCTCCGCCCGCGGCACCCGCAGCGGACCGATGGGCGCCGCCGGCCGCACCGGCGGCGCCCACGTCGGACCCGGCCGATGCCCCCGAGGCGGCCATCGCATCGATCCCGGCGCCTGTTCGGGGCGCGGGCGCGGTCGATGACGCCGATGAGCTCGATGACGTCGAAGAGGGGGACGCCGACGAGGGGGATGCCGCGTGGCCGTCCGAGATCGATGACGTCTCGGCGATCCATCCTTCGCCCTTCCCGCCGAGTGCGGCAGGCGGTCGCCCGTTCGTCGCGCCACCGGTAGGCCTTGCCGGCCTCGTCGGGGAGGGGGGAGAGGTCGGCGACGATCCGAGTCCGATCGCGTTCGTGCCCGGCCGTCGCGCCGGCTCCGAGTCGTCGCTCCCGTCAGCTCCCGTCACCCGCGTGCCGGCCGTCCGTCCGACCGAAGCCGCACCGCCGGCGTCCCCGCCGGCGCGCATGAGCGACCCGAACTCCGCGATCTTCGCGCAGCCGGCGCGCCCACGGCAGAGCGCCGATCCCGACCCGGACGGCTTCCTCGAGCTGTCGGGCGAGGTGTCCGCCGTCGTCGGCGCGCCCGCCGCCGGCCGCCCGCGTTCGGCGACGGGCGCCGTATCGGCCCAGCACCGCCGAGTCGATGACCCCGACGACGATGAGGGCGTCGACGAGCTCACGCGCGCGACGCGCGGCGGTGTGTCCCTCGACGACATCGACCAGACCGTCATCGCGCGTCGCTCGGTGCGGCCGACGTGGGAACTCGTCCCGGCCACGGGCTCCCCCGTGCCGCTCACGGCGCCGGTCGTCATCCTGGGGCGTCGGCCCGCCGCCGATCCCGCGTTCCCTGCGGCACAGCTCCTCGCCGTCGCGGGCGATGCGCGCACCGTGTCGAAGACCCATGCGCGCATCGAGCAGCGCGGCGAGAGCTGGATCGTGACCGACCTCGGCTCGACCAACGGCGTCCTCGTGCGCACCCTCATGGGCGACGAGGTGGAGGTCGAACCCGGCGCTCAGCTGGATGCCGGTGAGCGGTTCTTCCTCGGCGACGAGGAGTTCCACCTGCGTCGCATCACGCGCTGAGCGGCGCCCGCGCGCGGCGAAGCGGCGCCCACCCGCAGAGCCCGGGCCGGACTTGTAGTCAATTGTGGCGCCCTCGCTTTGCGGCATCCCGCCGCTCCTGTCCACAACTCGTCCCGTCGACGTGACTTGTGGACAGGAACGGCGGCCTCTTCCTCCCCCGAGCCCGCCACTCCTGTCCACGAGTGGCCCCGCCAGCGTGTCCGCGCGGGTTCAGTGCGCGCGTGAGAGTGCGTCGCCGATGAGTTGAGCCGCCCGCCCCGCGCGCTGCGCCCGCCCGGTGATCCTCACGAGGGTCCACCCGAGCGCCGCATAGGCGCGATGCTTCTCGATGTCCCGATCCCATTGCGCTGCGCTGACGCGATGGTGGTCGCCCTCCACCTCGACCAGCACGCGCTCCGCGCGATAGGCGGCATCGGCGACTCCCACGAGGCACCCCCGCTCGTCGCGGATCTCGGCGTCGAGCAGCGGCTCGGGCAGGCCGGCGGCCGCGGCATCCAGTCGAACGTCTGTCTCCAGTGGCGACATGCTCCCCACTCGGATCGACGCCAGCGCGGCGTCGAGCGCTGCGCGCCCACGCCGCTGCGGGACGTCCGCGGCCGCGTGCAACTGCGCAATCGTCGCGAGCTGGTTCTGCGGGAGCCGGCGACCGCCGACGCCACGTGGCACCCGCACGAACGCATCACCGAGACGGACGAGGTCTCGCGTGTCGAGCCGGTTCGCGAATCCTGCCCACACCGTCGCGGGGCTCGCGACTGCGAGGCCCCCTACCTCGCGTACCGTCGCGAGACGCGACGACAGCTGGATGCCGCGCACGCCCCCCACCCGCGGGGCGCGCGCGGGCGCGAAGACCGCGACCTCCAGGGGACCCGAGCCCAGATCGTGGTCGAAGAGCCTGTCGTAGATCGCGACGGCCGTGCGCCCCGTGTAGAAGGCGCCCGGAGCGCGCAGTGGCTCGTATCCGGCCACCCGTCGCACACGGCAGTGCGCACCACGCGATCCCGCGCTCCCGGCTCTTCGCCGACGGCGAAGGAAGAGGCGATGGATGCCTCGGCATCCGCCGGCGTCGCTTGGCGCACACCGCGGTGCGGACGCTGCAGGTCGCCTGCGCGCAGCCGTCCACGCGAGACGCCCGCCGCGCGTGCGGCGCCAACTGTGAACGCGGGAGCTCCGGCGAACGGCGGGGGGAGTGGTCGCGGCGGAACGGGCATGCCCCCACGCTCGCAAGTGTGCACGCCCCCTGGAACCCGAACGCCCGATCTGTGGAGGGATCGCGCGCATCACCCTCCTGTGGAGGGGACGTTGCGCCGCGCTGCGACGCCCCCCCCGAGAACTTGTTGACAGTTGTCGTCTCCATCATCGCCGCGACACTGCCACGAGCGTCCACAAGTCGCCCGCGGCCGCGTCCGCCACGCCCTCGTTCGCCGCGCTCCGCACCCGGCTCGGCGACACCCCCGCGCGTTTGCCCGCGATCGTCATACGGCGTAGTATTGGGCGGGTGTGCGCTCTGCGCGCCTTGTGTCGTGTCCGGCTCGTGCCGGAGGCGACCGGGCGATCGGCGCCGCACGACCGGGATCGATCTGCGAACAGGTCGCCCCCACGGCATATCCACCACGCAAAGGCCCGACGGTTCCGTCGTGCCGGTGGATCTGTGGTGAAACCACGAACGCTGTCACCGTGCAGCACAACAAGGAGAGAACGTGCCAACCATTCAGCAGTTGGTTCGCAAGGGTCGCTCGCCCAAGGTCACCAAGACCAAGGCGCCCGCCCTGAAGGCGAACCCGCAGCAGGCGGGTGTCTGCACCCGCGTCTACACCACGACGCCCAAGAAGCCGAACTCGGCGATGCGGAAGGTCGCCCGTGTGAAGCTCCGCAACGGCACCGAGGTCACCGCCTACATCCCCGGTGAGGGCCACAACCTGCAGGAGCACTCGCTCGTGCTCGTCCGCGGAGGCCGTGTGAAGGACCTCCCCGGTGTCCGTTACAAGATCGTTCGTGGCGCCCTGGACACCCAGGCCGTCAAGAACCGCAAGCAGGCCCGTAGCCGCTACGGCGCCAAGAAGGGCTGAGTCCGATGCCTCGCAAGGGACCCGCACCCCGCCGCGTCGTCGTCAACGACCCGGTCTACGGTGCTCCGATCGTCACCCAGCTGGTGAACAAGATCCTCGTCGACGGCAAGAAGTCGATCGCCGAAGCCATCGTCTACAACGCCCTCAAGGGTGTCGAGGCGAAGAACGGCCAGGATGCCGTCGCGACGCTCAAGAAGGCGCTCGACAACGTCCGCCCCACGCTCGAGGTCAAGAGCCGCCGCGTCGGTGGCTCGACCTACCAGGTGCCCGTCGAGGTCAAGCCGCACCGCGCGAACACGCTCGCGCTGCGCTGGCTCGTCTCGTACGCGAAGGGTCGTCGTGAGAAGACGATGACCGAGCGTCTGCAGAACGAGATCCTCGACGCCTCGAACGGCCTCGGTGCCGCGGTCAAGCGCCGCGAGGACACCCACAAGATGGCCGAGTCGAACCGCGCCTTCGCGCACTACCGCTGGTAATCAGCAGCGTTTCGGTGGTCGGCCGGGCACACCCCGGCCGGCCACCCCATGACATCCGTCACTACACGTAAGGACACCCCGTGGCACAAGAAGTGCTCACCGACCTCAACAAGGTCCGCAACATCGGCATCATGGCGCACATCGATGCCGGCAAGACGACGACGACCGAGCGCATCCTCTTCTACACGGGTGTCAACCACAAGCTCGGCGAGACGCACGACGGTGCGTCGACGACCGACTGGATGGAGCAGGAGAAGGAGCGCGGCATCACGATCACGTCGGCCGCCGTGACCTGCTTCTGGAACAAGCACCAGATCAACATCATCGACACCCCCGGCCACGTGGACTTCACGGTCGAGGTGGAGCGCTCGCTTCGCGTCCTCGACGGCGCGGTCGCCGTCTTCGACGGCAAGGAGGGCGTCGAGCCCCAGTCCGAGACGGTGTGGCGCCAGGCCGACAAGTACGACGTGCCGCGCATCTGCTTCGTCAAC
>QFPD01000144.1 GCA_003248845.1 Microbacterium sp.
TCGTGGAGATCGTGCGGCTGGCGGCATCCGTCGTCAACGGCCTTCTCTTCGTCTATCTCCTCATCCTGCTCGCGCGGGTGATCCTCGAATACATTCCGCTGTTCAACCGTGAGTGGCGGCCGAAGGGGTTCGGCCTCGTGTTCGCGGAGGTCGTTTACACGATCACCGATCCGCCGCTGCGCTTCTTCCGTCGGCTCATTCCGCCGCTGCGGATGGGGCCGGTTGCCCTGGACCTGGGGTTTCCCCTCACGATGATCATCGTGCTCGTCCTCATGTCGATCACCGGAGCGCTCGCCCGCGCGTAACACCCTCCTCGCACGTCACAGACGCGCGGACTATGCTGTTCCAGACACGGCGCGACCCGAGGGCGCGCCGCAACCTGTCGGCCCTCGTCGTCAGCACCGAAAGAGGAAACAACAATGGCTCTGACTCCCGAAGACGTCGTCACGAAGCAGTTCCAGCACGTGCGCTTCAAGGAGGGTTTCGACCCGGACGAGGTCGATGACTTCCTCGACGAGATCGTCGTCGAGTGGCGCAAGACCATCGCCGAGAACGAGGAGCTGAAGGCGCGCGTCGCCGAGCTCGAGGCCGGCGCGTCGTCGACTCCCGCTGCTCCGGTCGAGGCGGAGCCCGTCGTCGAGGTCGCCGCCGCCGAGGCGGTCGTCGACGAGGTCCCCGCGCCGGTGGCCGCGCCCGCCGCAACCGGCGGCGCCGCCGCATCGGCCGGCATCATCGAGCTCGCTCAGCGCCTGCACGACGAGCACGTCGCCGAGGGCCAGGCCCAGCGGGACAAGCTCATCTCGGACGCCCAGACCCAGGCCGCCTCCATCCTGGCCGACGCCGAGGCGAAGGGCCGCGACGAGATCGCGCGCCTGGACGCCGAGCGTGCCACGCTCGAGACCCGGATCAGCGAACTGCGCCAGTTCGAGCGCGACTACCGCTCGCAGCTGCGCGGATTCATCGAGGAGAAGCTCCGCGACCTCGACGTCACGGGTGCGACCTCCGGCTCGCCCGTTTCGGCGTCCTGAGCGGACCGGTGGCGGTTCGGGAGCGACTGCGCCCTTCGACGGCTGGCATCCTCATCGCGGTCCTCGCGATGGTGGTGCTGGCCGTCGACCAGTTCACGAAGCACCTCGCGTTGCAGAATCTGCCCTATCAGCAGACCGTGGATGTCTGGGGCAACGTGCTGCAGCTGTATCTCACGCGCAACTCCGGCGCCGCATTCTCGCTCGGTGAAGGGGTCACCTGGGTCTTCACGATCGTGCTCGCCGCCGCGGCGGTGTTCATCGTCGTCCTCGCGGTGCGCGGCATCCGCTCGCGGCTGTGGGCCCTGGTGCTGGGGCTGCTCCTCGGCGGAATCTTGGGGAATCTGACCGATCGCCTCGTGCGTGAGCCCGGATTCGCGGTCGGCCACGTCATCGACTTCATCTTCACGCCCTGGATGATGCCCGCGATCTACAACGTCGCCGACATCTTTATCGTGACGACCATGATCTCGGTCGCTCTGCTCGTGCTCATCGGCGTCCGCTTCGACGGCACGCGGGTGAAGGATGCCGAGAAGGCGGACGCCCCCGTCGCGGAGGCCTGACGTGCCGTCGCGCAGCATGCCCGTCCCGGACGGCCTCGACGGCGTCCGCGTGGACGCCGCCCTCGCGAAGCTCCTCGGATTCTCCCGGACATTCGCTGCTGAGATCGCCGAAGCCGGCGGCGTCCGGATGGGCGGACGCACCCTCGGAAAGAGCGACAAGCTCACCCCCGACGCGTGGCTCGAGGTCGACTGGGAGGACCGACGTGAGCCGGAGATCGTCCCGATCGCCGTCCCCGATCTCGGCATCGTGTACGACGACGACGACATCGTCGTGGTCGACAAGCCCTCCGGCGTCGCGGCTCATCCCTCGGTCGGGTGGGAGGGCCCGACGGTGCTCGGCGCTCTCGCCGCGGCGGGCTACCGGATCGCGACGACGGGGGCCGCCGAACGCCAGGGGGTCGTGCACCGCCTCGACGTCGGCACGAGCGGGCTCATGGTTGTCGCGAAGAGCGAGCGGGCGTACACCGCGCTGAAGCGCGCATTCAAGGAGCGTGAGGTCGACAAGATCTATCACGCGGTCGTCCAGGGCCACCCTGATCCGCTCGCGGGCACGATCGATGCCCCGATCGGGCGGCACCCGTCGCACTCGTGGAAGTTCGCCGTCACCCCGGACGGGAAGGACTCCATCACGCACTACGAGACGATCGAGGCGTTCCCGGCGGCGTCGCTGCTTGAGATCCACCTCGAGACGGGGCGCACGCACCAGATCCGCGTACACATGGCGGCGCACCGGCATCCGTGCGTCGGAGATCCGCTGTACGGTGCCGACCCGACGCTGTCGGCGCGCCTGGGCTTGACGCGCCAGTGGTTGCACGCGCACGAGCTCTCCTTCGCTCACCCTGTGACGACCGACTGGGTGACGTTCACGAGCGAATACCCCGCCGACCTCGCGCACGCCCTCGGGGTGCTGCGCGGCTGACCCGCCTCAGCGGCGTGGCTGTTCCGATCCCGTGCAGTCCGGGACGCCAGAGCGTCGGAAGCCCGCCGTAGACTCGACGGGTGGCATCCGACTCCTTCGTTCACCTGCACGTGCACAGTGAGTACTCGATGCTCGACGGCGCCGCCAAGATCGGTGCGATGACGCAGGCGGCAGCCGAGTACGGGATGCCGGCGATCGCCGTGACCGACCATGGCAACACCTTCGCGGCGTTCGAGTTCTACAACGCGGCGAAGGCCTCGGGCATCAAGCCGATCATCGGTCTCGAGGCCTATGTCACGCCGGGCACGCACCGCAGCGACAAGTCCCGCGTGCAGTGGGGGTCGCCCGAGCAGAAGGGCGACGACGTCTCGGGGTCCGGCGCCTATACCCACATGACCATGTGGAGCCAGACCACGCAGGGCATGCACAACCTCTTCCGGCTGAGCTCGCTGTCGAGCATGGAGGGGTACTACTTCAAGCCGCGCATGGACCGTGAGCTCCTGCAGACCTACGGCAGGGGCCTCATCGCGACGACCGGTTGCCCGTCGGGTGAGGTGCAGACGCGTCTGCGGCTCGGGCAGTACGACGCGGCGCGGGCGGCGGCGGCGGAGTTCCAGGACATCTTCGGCAGAGAGAACTACTTCGCCGAGATCATGGACCACGGCCTGTCGATCGAGCGGCGCGTCATGACGGATCTTCTGAGGATCGCGAAAGACCTCGACATCCCGCTCGTCGCCACGAATGACTCGCACTACACGCATCAGCACGAGGCCGACGCCCACGCGGCGCTGCTGTGCGTGCAGTCGGGCTCCACCCTCGATGACCCGAACCGGTTCAAGTTCGACGGCGACGGCTACTACGTCAAGACCGCTGCCGAGATGCGGCAGTTGTTCCGCGATCATCCGGAGGCTTGCGACAACACCCTTCTCATCGCCGAGCGCTGCGAGGTCGAGTTCGACACCGCGGCCAACTACATGCCGCGCTTTCCGGTGCCGCCGGGCGAGACGGAGGACAGCTGGCTCATCAAGGAGGTCGAGAAGGGCCTGCACTATCGCTACCCGGCCGGCATTCCCGAGAAGGTGCGCAAGCAAGCCGAGTACGAGACCGGCATCATCCTGCAGATGGGGTTCCCCGGCTACTTCCTCGTGGTCGCGGACTTCATCAACTGGGCCAAGGACAACGGCATCCGCGTCGGTCCCGGCCGCGGCTCCGGCGCGGGCTCGATGGTCGCCTATGCGATGAAGATCACCGACCTCGATCCGCTCGAGCACGGCCTCATCTTCGAGCGTTTCCTCAACCCGGACCGCGTCTCGATGCCCGACTTCGACGTCGACTTCGACGACCGCCGCCGCGGCGAGGTCATCGAGTACGTGACGGAGAAGTACGGCTCGGAGCGGGTCGCGCAGATCGTCACCTACGGCACCATCAAGTCCAAGCAGGCGCTGAAGGACGCCGGGCGTGTGCTCGGATTCCCGTTCAGCATGGGGGAGCGACTCACCAAGGCCATGCCCCCCGCCGTCATGGGAAAGGACATGGAGCTCGGCGGCATGTTCGACCCCGAGCACAAGCGGTACAAGGAAGCGAGCGAGTTCCGCGCTCTCATCGAGAGCGACCCCGAGGCGAAGACGGTCTTCGACCGCGCGCTCGGACTCGAGGGCTTGAAGCGCCAGTGGGGGGTGCACGCGGCGGGCGTCATCATGTCGTCGGAGCCGCTGCTCGACATCATCCCGATCATGCGCCGCGAGCAGGACGGCCAGATCGTCACGCAGTTCGACTACCCGTCTTGCGAGACGCTCGGCCTCATCAAAATGGACTTCTTGGGGCTCCGGAATCTCACGATCATCTCCGACGCGCTCGACAACATCCGCATGAATCGGGGTGAAGAGCTCGACCTCGAGCACCTCGCGCTCGACGACCGTGCAGCCTACGACCTTCTCACGCGCGGTGACACGCTCGGCGTGTTCCAGCTCGACGGCGGCCCGATGCGGTCGCTGCTGCGCCTCATGAAGCCCGACAACTTCGAGGACATCTCCGCCGTCATCGCGCTCTATCGCCCCGGCCCCATGGGGGCGAACTCGCACACCAACTACGCGCTGCGCAAGAACGGCCTGCAGCCGATCACGCCCATCCACCCCGAGCTCGAGGAGCCGCTGCGCGACATCCTCGACACCACCTACGGTCTGATCATCTATCAGGAGCAGGTGATGGCGATCGCTCAGAAGGTGGCCGGCTTCTCGCTCGGCCAGGCCGACATTCTGCGCCGCGCGATGGGCAAGAAGAAGAAGTCCGAGCTCGACAAGCAGTACGAGGGATTCTCCGGCGGCATGACCGAGCGCGGCTTCGGCGAGGGCGCGATCCAGGCGCTGTGGGACATCCTGCTGCCGTTCTCGGACTACGCCTTCAACAAGGCCCACTCGGCCGCGTACGGCCTCGTTTCGTACTGGACGGCGTACCTGAAGGCTCACTATCCCGCCGAGTACATGGCCGCGCTCCTCACGAGTGTCGGCGACTCGAAAGACAAGATGGCGGTCTACCTCAATGAGTGTCGCCGCATGGGCATCAAGGTGCTCCCGCCCGATGTCAGCGAGTCGATCCGCTACTTCGCGGCTGTGGGGGAGGACATCCGCTTCGGTCTGGGCGCCGTGCGCAACGTCGGGGCGAACGTCGTCGACGGCATCGTCACGGCGCGTGCCGAGGGCCCGTATGCGTCGTTCCACGAGTTCCTCACGCGCGTCCCTCCGCACGTCGCTAACAAGCGCACGATCGAATCGCTCATCAAGGCCGGTGCGTTCGACTCGCTCGGCTCCACTCGGCGGGCGCTCATGGAGATCCATGAGGATGCCACCGAGCAGGCCGTGCTCGACAAACGTCGCGAGGCCAACGGCGAGGTCGGCTTCGACTTCGACAGCCTGTGGGGCGACGACGAGCCGCAGCAGGTGCAGAAGGTGCCCGAGCGCCCGGAGTGGACGAAGAAGGACAAGCTCGCCTTCGAGCGCGAGATGCTCGGCCTCTACGTCTCCGACCACCCGCTCGCCGGGCTCGAGATCCCGCTCGCGAAACACGCCTCGACGTCGATCCACGACCTGCTCTCCGACGAGGATGTCTCGGACGGCGACATCGTCACCGTGGCGGGGCTCGTCACGAGCGTGCAGCACCGCGTCGCCAAGCAGAGCGGCAACCCCTACGGCATGATCACGGTCGAGGACTTCGACGGCGAGGTGACCGTCATGTTCATGGGCAAGACGTACACCGAGTTCTCCTCGATGCTCGTCGCCGACTCGATCCTCGTCGTCCGAGGCCGTGTCTCATGGCGCGACGACGGGCTGAACCTGCACGGACAATCCGCGTTCTCCCCGGACCTCGGGGCCGTGGATGCCGCGGGGGCGCTGGTACTGCTCATGCCCGAGCACCGGGCGACCGAGGCGACGGTCGGCGAGCTCGCCCAGGTGTTCCG
>QFPD01000392.1 GCA_003248845.1 Microbacterium sp.
GCGGTGTCGCCGGAGGCCTTCAGCACGCCGTCCTGCACGGCCTGCGTCTCCTGGTAGATCTTCACGAGCTTCAGGTAGGTCGGGTTCTCGGCGTCCGCGGCGCGGGCGGCGAAGATGTTGATGTACGGGAATGCGGCCGGGTCGGACGGGTCGTCCTGGGCGAGCAGCTGGTCGGAGGTGAGGCCCGACTTCGCGACGAAGTCGTTGTTCACGACCGCTCCCGCGAAGTCCGGCAGCGACGACGCGGTGAAGTCGGCGGCGACGGCCTCGACCTTGACCTTCGAGCCGGGCTCGATGTCGGCCGTCGTGGAGAAGACCGAGCCGCCGTCCTTCAGCTCGATGAGCTTCGCGGACTGCAGAACGAGGAGGGCGCGCGCCTGGTTGGATTCATCGTTCGGGACGGCGATCGTCTCGCCTGCCGGGATGTCGGCGACGTCCGTGTACTTCGTCGAGTACAGGCCCAGCGGGTAGATCGCGGTCGCCCCGATCGGGACGAGATCGTCGCCCGAAGCGACGTTGTAGGTCGCGAGGTAGATGATGTGCTGGAACTGGTTGAGGTCGAGCTCGCCCGCGGACAGCGCCGGGTTCGGCTGGTCGTAGGAGTCGAAGTCGACGATCTCGACGTCGATGCCCTCCTCCTTCGCCGCCTCGGTGAACGTCTCCCAGTACGGGTCGCCGGCGCCGACGACGCCGATCTTCACGGTGCCGGTCGATGCGGCGTCGCCGCTCGCGGCGGGTGCGGCGGACGACGAGCACGCGCCGAGGATGAGCGCGAGCGGGAGGGCGAGCGCTGCGGTGAGCGTCTTCACGGTGCGGGACTTGGTGGACAAGATGGTGCTCCTTGGGGTCGGTGCACCGCGCTGGCGCGGTGGGCTCGTGACCCGGCTGTCCGCGCTCGCCTCATCGCGGTGCCACATCGACGCTACGCGGCGCGCACCCGGCTGCCGAAATCGGGGCGTAACACAGTGACACCGGATGCCGCGCAGCATGACACCCCGGCACCTCCGACCGTGGTTCGCGGCACGCCTGAGAACCCTGTAAGATCGATCATCGTGCACGGCGTCAGCGTCGTGAAGAACACACCCGCCGCCCTAGCTCAGTCGGCAGAGCATTTCACTCGTAATGAAAAGGTCAAGGGTTCGATTCCCTTGGGCGGCTCCACTCGGCTCCACGGTCCACGTGGGACCACGAAGGCCCCGGATGCCTCCGGGGCCTTCGTGGTCCCAGCGTCCGCGACTCATCTCAGAACATGATGACCTGCCGCAGCGCGGTGCCGTCGGCCAGGGCATCCATCGCCGCGTTGACGTCCTCGAGGCCGACGCGCGCCGAGATGAGCCGCTCGACGGGCAGACGCCCCTCGCGCCAGAGCTGGGCGTAGCCGGGGATGTCGCGCGCGGGCACCGCCGATCCGAGGTACGAGCCGATGATCGTCCGCGCCTCGGCCGTCACCGTGAGCGGCGAGATCTCGGAGCGCGCCCCCGGGGCAGGAAGACCCACCGTTACCGTGCGCCCGCCGGGGGCAGTCAGCGCGAACGCGGTCTCGAACGCGCGCGGGTGCCCCGCGGCTTCGACGACGAGGGC
>QFPD01000145.1 GCA_003248845.1 Microbacterium sp.
GCGTCGGCGGTCGTCGCGCCGTACGGCTGCGTGTTGAAGTTGAACACGATGTAGCGGATCTCGCCGCCGGGGCCGTCGACGACCTTCACGGCGTCGTTGCCCTTGAGGTCCTCGACGTCGGTCGCGGAGAGGCTGCGGTAGGCGACGTCAACGTCACCCTGCTGCACGGCGAGCTTGAGGTTCGACGACTCGGCGAAGTAGCTCAGGATGACGCCGCCGTTGACAGGCGCGTCCAGCAGACCCTTGTAGTTCTCGTTCGGGGTGAACTCGACGGACTTGTTGAAGTCCCACGAGGTGATCTTGTACGGGCCGCCGAAGGCGTCCGCGTCGACGATGTCCTGGTCGGGGGTGACGGCGTCGGCCGAGAACACCTCTTCGTCGACGATCGCGCCCGGGAAGCTCGTCAGGATGAACGGGAAGACCTGGTCGTTATCGGTCTTCAGCTTGAAGACGACCGTCGTGTCATCCGGCGTCTCGACGCTGTCGAGGTTGTAGAGGAGGCTCGACGCGCCGTTCGGGTCGGCGATCTTCATGTTGCGGTCGAACGAGAACTTCACGTCCGAGCTCGTCAGGTCGTGGCCGTTGGACCACTTCAGGCCCGACGGGAGCTTGACGGTGTACTCGTTGGGCGCGGTGAACTCGGCGGACTCGGCGAGGTCGGGAACGACCTCGGTGGAGTTGTAGTCGGTGTTGACGAGGTACGGGAAGACCTGCGTCTGCACGGCGAGCGAGCCGTTGTCGTAGGACCCTGCCGGGTCGAGCGTCGTGACCTTGTCGGTGGCGCCGACGATGATCGGCTCGCCCGAAGCGTCGCCGCCGCCGGAGGCGCCGCCGGTCGTGCCGCCGCCGGAGCAGGCCGCGAGGAGGAGCGTCGCGACGCCGAGCGCCGAGGCGGCGCCGATCAGGCGCGCGCGCGTGGAGTGATGCAGTGCCATTCGTATACCTCTGCTGTGTGACGGGCGCCCCGCAGGGTGACGGGGCCATTCGGCTATCTTTCACCCGGCGCGCCGCGGTTGCCCTCTCATCGGAGGTTTTGTAACGAGACTGAAACCGAGTGCCACACGGCTCGACACGCGTGACGGATGTCATGGGCGATCAATGACGCCCGTGTGAGGCGTGTCCTGCCGATCCGCGGGAGAGTCGGATCATGAACGCGAACCAGACTTGTCTCGCGGTGGATGCCGCGGGGCTGCGCAAGAGCTTCGGGGCGGTCCACGCAGTCGACGGCGTCGATCTTCGGGTGCGTCCGGGCGAGATCGTCGCCTTCCTCGGGCCCAACGGGGCCGGCAAAACGAGCACGATCGACATGCTGCTGGGACTCGCCGATCCCGACGCGGGCGCCGTGCGCATCTTCGGCGAGAGCCCGCGCGGAGCGATCGCGCACGGCCTCGTCTCAGCCGTGCTGCAGACCGGGGGTCTCCTGAAGGACATCACCGTCCGCGAGACACTGGCCCTCACGGCGAGCCTGTTCGCCGACACCCGCCCCATCGACGAGGTGATGCAGCGCGCGGGCATCAGCGATCTCGGCAGCCGCCGCGTCGGACTGTGCTCGGGCGGACAGCAGCAGCGCCTGCGCTTCGCGATGGCGCTGCTGAGCGACCCGGGGCTGCTCATCCTCGACGAGCCCACCACCGGGATGGATGTCGAGGGCCGCCGCGCGTTCTGGAGCGCGATCCGCGCCGACGCCGCGCGCGGCCGGACCGTGGTGTTCGCAACGCACTACCTCGACGAAGCCGACGAGTACGCCGACCGCATCGTCCTCATGAGCCGCGGCCGCATCGTCGCCGACGGCTCCACCGCCGAGATCAAGAACCTCGTCTCCGGCCGCATCGTCCGCGCCACGCTGCCGGGCGCCGACCCCGCGCGTCTGGCCGGCCTCCCCGGCGTCGACGACGTCGAGTTCGCGGGCGACCGCATCAGCATCCACACGAAGGACTCGGATGCCGTCGCCCGCCACCTCCTCACCGAGACGGCGGCCCGCGACATCGAGATCACCTCCCAGAACCTCGAGAGCGTGTTCCTCGCCCTCACCTCCGAAGGAGCCTCCGCATGAGCACCGCATCCTCCACGCCGTCGGCACTGTCGGCCGATCGCGTCACCCTCGACCGGCGGGTGCCCCCGCTCGGCGGCTTCAACCTGACCTACCTGGGCATCGAGCTGAAGCGCCGCCTGCGCAACCGCCGGACGCTCTTCTTCACGATCGCGTTCCCCGTCGTGATGTACGTGATCATCGGTCTGCCGCTGCGCGACGAGCAGCTGACGGCCACGCCGCTCGCCACCGGCGGGGTCTCGGTCGCGGCGTACATCATGGTGTCGATGGCGATGTACGGAGCCATGATGTCAGCCACCCAGACCGGTGCCGCCGTCGCCCTCGAACGCACGCAGGGATGGAGCCGGCAGCTGCGTCTGACGCCGCTCAACCCGCTCGTCAACATCATCATCAAGATGATCGCGGGCATGGTGCTGGGCCTGCTCGCCGTGGTCGCGACGTATGCGGCCGGCGCGATCAGCGGCATCCAGCTCAGCGCCGCGAAGTGGATCGGCACGGGACTGGTCGGCTGGGTGCTCGCGAGCGCCGTCTTCACTACGCTCGGCCTCTTCGTGGGCTACCTCATGCCGAGCGAGAACGCCGCGCAGGTGACGAGCCTGATCGTCGTCTTCCTGTCGTTCCTCGGGGGCCTGTTCTACCCGCTGAGCAGCATGCCCGACTTCATGCAGACCATCGCGAAGTTCACGCCCGTCTACGGCATCGGGGAGCTCGCCCGCTCGCCGCTGACCGGGGAGAGCTTCGACGTCATGTGGCTCGTCAACGCGCTCGTCTGGCTCGTGCTCTTCATCGCCGGTACGACCTGGGCGTTCCGGCGCGACACGAAGCGCGTGTGAGCCGCGCGTCCTACAGTGAGATCCGTGACCGCACTCACCGGCGGCGGCCCGTCGCACGACTTCGGCGAACCGCGCTGGAACATCCAGCCGACCGACGGCACGGCGCCGCGCACGGTGAAGGGGATCCTCACCGGGCGCGGCGCCGTGCGCTGGTACACGGGGGCGGCGCTGTCGATGATCTGGCTGCTCACCTTCATCCCGATCCTCACCGCCGACGGGCCGGTACGGGCGATCGTCCCGCTGACGCTGCTGGCGGTCTTCGCGGTCGGGTTCCTCGTGGGCGCCCCGCTCGCGTGGGCACCCCGCGCGACGCGGCATCGGCTGCTGCCGGCCGCCGCGCTCTTCGTGTTCTCCTTCTCGCTGTTCCCCTGGGCGGGGTGGGAGGTACGCGGCCTGTGGACGTACGTCGGCGTGCTGGTGGGCATGGCGGTGCTGCCGCTGCGCCTCACCTGGCTGCTGCTGTTCGCCCTCGGCGCGGCATCCCTCCTCGCCGGCGTCGCGCTGGACGGCTGGAACGAGGACATCCTCTGGATCCCCGCCATCCTCATCTCCATCTCCGCCATGATGGCCGCCTTCGCCCGCAACATCGCCGCGATGAACGAGCTGCGCGCGACGCGATCAGATGGCGACGATGGCGGTCGAGCGCGAGCGCAGCCGGGTCGCCCGCGATCTGCACGACATCCTCGGGCACTCGCTCACCGTCATCACCGTCAAGACCGAACTGGCCGGGCGCCTCATCGACGTCGATCCCGAGCGCGCTCGTGCCGAGATCGCCGAGGTCGAGCAGCTCGCCCGCGGCGCGCTGACCGACGTGCGCGCCACCGTCGCCGGCTACCGCGGAGTCAGCATCTCCGGTGAGCTTGCCGCGGCACGGGCAGCGCTCGAGGCGGCGGGCATCGAGGCGCAGCTGCCCGGCTCGACCGACATGCTGCCGGCGGACCGGCGGGAGCTCGCGGGATGGGTCGTGCGCGAGGGCGTCACGAACGTCATCCGACACGCGCACGCCTCGCGCTGCCGCATCGAGCTGACCGCCCGCGCCGTCGCGATCTGCGACGACGGCGTCGGACCGAGGGTGCACGAGGCCGTCTGCGGCAACGGGCTCGTCGACATCCGAGAGCGCGTCGAGAGCGCCGGCGGCCGGCTCACGATCGGGCGCAGCGACCTCGGCGGATTCCTCCTGAAAGCGACGCTGTGATCCGGCTGCTGATCGCCGACGACCAGGCGCTCGTCCGCGGTGCGCTCTCCGCCCTGCTCGGCCTCGAACCCGACATCGAGGTGGTCGCCGAAGTGGGCCGCGGCGACCAAGTCGTGGATGCCGCGGTGAGCGCATCCGCCGACGTTGCCCTGCTCGACATCGAGATGCCGGGAATGGACGGGATCGCGGCGGCATCCGCGTTGCGCAGCGCCCTGCCCTCGTGCCGGACGCTCATCGTCACCACCTTCGGACGGCCCGGGTATCTGACGCGTGCGATGCGGGCGGGAGCGTCCGGCTTCGTCGTGAAGGACACGCCCGCCGCGCAGCTCGCCGACGCGGTGCGCCGCGTGGCGCAGGGGCTGCGGGTCGTCGATCCCGCTCTCGCCGCAGACTCGCTCGCGCAGGGCGAGTCGCCCCTGACGGCCCGAGAGACCGATGTGCTCGCCGTCGCGCGCACCGGCGGCTCGATCGCCGACATCGCGCAGATGCTGCACCTGAGCGAGGGCACGGTGCGCAACCACCTCTCCAGCGCGATCGGCAAGACCGGCGCCCGCAACCGCGCGGATGCCGTCCGCGTCGCGGACGAGAACGGCTGGCTCTAGCCGCGAAGAGAGCGGATCATCGCTCAGCGCAGGCCGAAGTGCGCCAGTTCCGCGTCATCCAGCATGCGCGAGCGGATGATGAAGCGGTTGCCGGTCGGTCCTTCAACACTGAAGCCCGCGCCGCGGCCGGGCACGACGTCGATGGTGAGATGCGTGTACTTCCAGTACTCGAACTGCGCTTCGGATATGAACACCTCGATCTCGTCGTCGAGTCCGACGTCGAGATCGCCGAGCTTCACGTCCGAGGGCCCCGTGAGGAACATCCCCACGGGGTAGCACATCGGGGCGCTGCCGTCGCAGCATCCACCGGACTGGTGGAACATGAGCGGGCCGTGCTGCGCTGTCAATTGGCGCAGCAGGGCCGCCGCGGCATCCGTCACGGCGACCCTGCTCACGATGGTGGTCATGGCATCCTCGAACTTCTCTCCGCCGATGCGGATCAGAAGAAGCCCATCGCCCCTTCGGCGTACGACACGAGCAGGTTCTTCGTCTGCTGGTAGTGGTCGAGCATCTTCAGGTGGTTCTCGCGGCCGATGCCGGACTGCTTGTAGCCGCCGAACGCCGCGTGCGCGGGGTACTGGTGGTAGGTGTTCGTCCAGACGCGACCGGCTTCGATCGCGCGACCGGCGCGGTACATCGTGTCGGCCGAGCGGCTCCACACCCCTGCACCCAGGCCGTACAGCGTGTCGTTCGCGGTGTGGATCGCGTCGTCGAACCCGTCGAAGGACGTCACCGAGACGACCGGGCCGAAGATCTCCTCCTGGAAGATGCGCATCGAGTTCTGGCCCTCGAACACCGTCGGTGCGACGTAGTAGCCGCCGCTCAGCTCGCCGCCGAGATCGACACGCTCGCCACCGGCGAGGAGCTTGGCGCCCTCAGCCTTGCCGATCTCGATGTAGCTGAGGATCTTCTCGAGCTGATCGTTGGATGCCTGGGCGCCGATCATCGTCTCCGGGTCGAGCGGGTTTCCCTGCACGATCCTGCCGACGCGCTCCAGACCGTCGCGGAGGAACTGATCGTAGATCGAGCGCTGGATGAGCGCGCGCGATGGGCACGTGCACACCTCGCCCTGGTTGAGGGCGAAGAAGGTGAAGCCTTCCAGCGCCTTGTCGTAGTAGGCATCCTGCTGGCGCGCGACGTCCTCGAAGAAGATGTTCGCCGACTTGCCCCCGAGCTCGAGCGTCACCGGGATGAGGTTCTGCGACGCGTACTGCATGATGAGGCGGCCCGTCGTCGTCTCACCCGTGAACGCGACCTTGC
>QFPD01000146.1 GCA_003248845.1 Microbacterium sp.
CGCAACTGGGCACGGGCTTCACCGTCGTCAGCGGCACATGGGGCACTGCTCCCGTAGCGAACACCCCGATCGCGGGCGGTGCGACGCAGACGTACACGTACACGATCGTCGCCTCGTTCGACGAGAAGGTGCAGAACCCGCAGCTGACCTGCAGCCCGCAGGAGACCGGCGCCTTCTCCAACAAGGCGGTCATCGCCTTCCCGGGCGGCACAGCGAACGACGTCGCCTGCTCGCAGCCCGGCACCCCGACCGTCGCCAAGGCGCCCCAGCCGGCCGTGCAGGTGTCGGCGACGCAGTGGGAGCTGACCTACACGGTCACCGTGACCAATACGTCGGGCAAGACACTCGCCTACACGGCATCCGACATCCCGGCCGCGCTCCCCGCGAACGTCACCGGTTCGGGCTGGTCGGCGACCGGTCCGACGATCACGGGCGGGGGCAGCGGAACGCTCACGACCGGCTGGACCGGCGGCCCCGGGCACACCGAGCTCGCGAAGGGGACGATCCCGAACGGTGCGACGCACGTGTACACGCTGACGACGACGGTCACGCTCGGCGCCGCGGTGAACCCCGCTGACCTCGTGTGCTCCGAAGCCTCCCCGACGAAGGGATTCTGGAACACGGCATCGGTCACCAACGGCATCGGCGGCAACGACTCGAGCGCCTGCACGAGCGTCACCCCGCCGAAGGTGAGTATCGTCAAATCCGACGCGACGGTCGCTCAGGGCGCGGACGGCGTATGGGACCTCACCTACCAGGTGAGCGTGACGAATGAGAGCGCGACCGCCTCGGCGAGCTACAGCATCGGCGACACTCCGCAGTTCGGCCCGCTGTTCGACGTGACGGTCCCGGCGACCCCGTGGACCCCCGCCGGCGGCGGCACCTCCGTCGCCACGCCGACCGGCACCCTGGCGCCGAGCGCGACCGCGACGTGGACGTATCACGTGACGGCGACGGCGGATGCCGAGGACGCCACCCCCGATCAGCTCGCCTCGGCGCTGCGTTGCACAGACAAGGGAGACAACCCCGGCGGCGGGTTCTACAACGTCGCCACCGTGACCTTCCCCGGCGGCACCGCGTCGGACGTACACGGCATCCGACACGCCTCCCGCGACGCTTCCGACCGGTGTGACGCTCTCGACGCCGTGGGCCGTCGCGGGCCCGGCGGCGCTGGACGGCGGCACGGCGACCCTTGTCCCGAACTGGAGCGGAGGCGACTTCGCCACCGGTGCCCTCCCGGCGGGGAAGGCGCACGTGTACACCGTGACCGCGGCGGTGAAGATCGCGGCGGGGACGAACCTCGACCTCCTGCGGTGCACGAGCGGTGAGGGCCGTACGGGCATCTGGAACGAAGCCTCGGTCACCAACGGCCTCGGCCACCACGACGCCGAGGACTGCACGCCGTTCACCTTCGCGCCGGTGACCGTCGCGAAGTCGACGACCCAGGTGCAGCAGCTGACGGACGGCAATTGGCAGATCGATTACCAGATCACCGTCACGAACGGCGGCACAGTGCCGGCGCCGTACACCCTGGTCGACACGCCCAAGCCCGACACGAGCTTCGACATCGTGTCGCAGGGATGGGTCGGCGCGACGCCGGGCGACGAGGTCGCCCCGGTCGGCACACCCGTCGTGTGGAACTATCGCGTCGTCGTGAAGGCGAAGTCCGGCGACGCGTTCAACGAGAAGACGGCGACCACGTGCTCCGAGGCGCAGGACGGCAAGAGCGGCTCCGGTGGCTTCTACAACACCGTCACGGCGACGTATCTGGGTGGTACGGTCTCGGCGGATTCCTGCGGTGTTCCGGTGAAGCCCTCGGTCGTGAAGACCGGCGCCGCTGTGCAGGACCCCGCAACGGGGCTCTGGACCGTCACCTACACCGTCACGGTGCGCAACGACGACCCGGCGAAGATCGCCCTCGCCTACACGCTCGGCGACATCGCGGCATCCGTGCCGGCGGGCGCGCAGCAGGGCGGGTGGACGGTGAACCCGGCGACGATCACGGGCGGCAAGCCCGCCGACACCGCAACGGCTGACGGCGCGTGGGCGGGCTCGGGAGCGCTGGGCGCGGGCTACATCACGCCGGGCGCGACGCACACCTACACGGTGTCGGCGACGTACAAGGTGCTTGCGAGCGCCGACCCCGCCGCGCTCGCGTGTCAGGAAGAGGGCCCGGGCGGCCTCTCCAACAGTGCGACGGTGACCAACGGCATCGGTCAGACGACCGACGACGCCTGCGTCACGATCCCGGTGCCGAAGGTGACGATCAGCAAGACGGTCACCTCGTCCGCGCTGCAGGACGACGGGCGCTGGAAGATCACGTATGACGTGAAGGTCATCGGCGACGCGCAACTCACCGCGACGTATTCGCTGAGCGACACCCTGTCCTTCGGCGGCGACATCGACGTCCTGACGGCGGACTCGGGCTGGACGGGCCCCGGCGGCTCGAGCGGCTCGTTCGGGCCGTCGACGACGGCGCAGCTCGCCACCGATCAGGCGATCGCGAAGGGCGCGACCGACACCTACACCGTGACGGCGTACGCGACGATCGATCAGGACGCGTTCGGCGGCGACACGCTGACGTGCGACGACTCGCGCACCCCCGAAGCCGGCGGCTTCCTGAACGTCGCGACAGTCACCGCCGCGGGCGCATCGCAGACGGCGCACGACTGCTCCGAGCCTGGCTTCCCGAAGATCGTGAAGGAGGCGCAGAGCGTCTCGCAACACTCGGACGACCCCGACCAGTACGACGTGACGTACCTGATCACGGTGAAGGGCGGCGCCTCGGCGGGGTACTACGACCTCTCCGACACGCCGGAGTTCGCGCCGGGGCTCGACATCCTCTCCGGAACGGCGACGCAGCAGCTGCCGACGCCGGGTGACCCGATCGAGATCGAGTCCGGTGATGTCTTCGCCGGGGGTGTGGCGATCGCAGCCAACGAGGTGCACACCTGGCAGGTGACGTGGAGCATCGAGCGGATGAGCGAGTTCGACCCGAACGGACTCGAGTGCACGGGTGAACCCGGACACGGTCTGTTCAACACGGCCGCGCTCGACTTCGGGGGCGTCGTGCAGACCGGCGAGGACTGCATTCCGCTCGTCGATCGGGTGTACCCGACGGTCAGCAAGACGGTCACGGGGGTGACGCAGGATGCCACGACCGGCCAGTGGACGATCACGTACGACGTCGCGGCGACCCTCGCCGAGAACGCGAAGGGCCTGTCGGCGAAGTACGACCTCACCGACGCCCTCGACTACGGCAGCGGCATCACCGTCGACTCGGCTGTGTTCAGCGGGCATCGCTCCGGCACGTTCACCGACGGTGAGGCGACCCTCGCGACGGGCGAGGTCATCGCATCCGGCGCGACGCACACCTATACGGTGACCGTCAAGGCGACCGTCACGCCCGCGGCGGTCGAGGGTGACAGCCTCGCGTGCGTCCGCGGCGAGAGCGGCCCCGAGGCGGGTGGCTTCCTCAACACGGCATTGATGACGTCGGGCGGCAAGGAGAGCAACGCGTTCGACTGCTCCGAGCCCCAGCTGCCGACGATCGAGAAGTCCGCGCAGGCCACGACCGACAACGCCGACGGCTCGCAGCGCGTGAGCTACCTCGTGACGGTCACGGCGCCCGCGCCGGTCGCAGGCGACCCCGTGTCGAACCTCGGCTACAGCCTCACCGAGCAGCCCGACGCGCTGCCGAGCGGCGCGGTGCTGGTCGGCGACTGGCACGCCGCCGCGGTGGCGCCGAGCGGTCTGACGATCGACGAGCCGACCTGGGATGGCACGGGGGAGTGGAACGTCGTCTCCGGTGCGCAGTTCAGCGCGGAGGAGCGCGGTGAGGTTGCGGTGACGCACACCTACCGCATCTGGGCCGACATCGACGTCACGCAGCGGCCGTCCGAGCCGGCGCCGTGCGACGCCGAGGGCACGGGCATCGCGATCTGGAACGAGGTGCAGCTCTCGATCGGTGAGAACACAGCCTCCGACCGGGCCTGCGGCTCCGTCGACTGGGACGAGGTGACGATCGAGAAGACGGCACAGCTGCCCAGCGAGCAGGTGAGCGTCGAGCCGGGCGACACGTTCGACTACGTCCTCACCGTGATGAACGACGGCACGCGTGCCGCGACCGACGTGCACGTGACCGACCACGACCTGAATGCCCGCCTGGAGATCCAGGGCCTGACGGTCTCCGGCGGGGTCACGTGGGGTCCGGCTCCGGGATATGTCGGACGCGACGTCGATCTCACGATCGCCTCGCTCGGTGTCGGGCAGTCGGTGGAGATCCGCATCACCGTGGAGTTCCAGCCGGCACCGGTGACCCCCGGCAGCGAGGCGGGTGCGCCCGTCGAGTCGCTCCAGAACGAGGCCTGTGTGGACTCCGCCGAGGACGGCACACTCGACTGCGCGACCCACGAGATCCCGGTGCGCGACATCACGGCATCCGTCTGGACGACCTGCCAGAGCGATGCGGCGGTGCTGAATTGGACCGTCCGCAAGTCGCAGACGCTGCAGAGCCTGCCGATCGACATGAGCTGGCTGCCGACGTCGGGAGGACCGTCGACGACGCCCGCGAACGTCGAGATGTCCGAACCGGGCGGCACGCTCCAATGGACCGGGTCGACGACCTGGCCGGGAGCTGCGTTCACGCCGAGCGGCATCGCGATCGACTACCCGGGCTGGCGTCCGCTGGTCGCCGGTGACCTCCTGCCGGGATCGAACCCGACGCAGTACTACCTGCCGGGCACCTCGACCGTGATGACGCCCGCGCAGCAGGCGGAGTACGTGTACAACGGGCTCATCCTCGACCCGAGCACGCTCGACTTCGCCTGGCGCGAGCCGAGCACGGTGACCTTCTCCGTCAACCCGTCCCTGTCGGCGACGGTCTCCTACCCGGAGCCGGACGAGTCCTGCTACCAGGCGCGCCACACCACGGTGGAGATCGAGAAGACGGCATCCACCCAGAAGGCCATGCCGGGTGACCCGTTCACCTACACGCTGGCCGTCGCGAACACGAGCGACGACAGCGCGGCCGATGGAGTCGTCGTCACCGACGCGATCCCGTCGACGGTCAAGGTGAGCGACATCACATGGCCGGGTAAGGGCGACGCGAGCGTCTTCCCGAACTGGAGCGACTGCACGATCACCGGGCAGGACGGATCCGGCTACGGCGGTCAGCTCACCTGCACCCTGTTCGGTCCGCTGCAGCCTGCCGGGCAGACGGGCAGCGCCGCGCCGACGATCACGCTGCACGCGACGATCAGCAAGACGGCGCCGGTGGGAGCCATCACCAACGTCGGCGTCGTGGATTACTACACCTTCGGTGATCCCGAGGACAGCGGGCGGGATGCCGACGACGCGGTGATCCTCGTGTCGCTGCTGCCGGCGACGGGTGGCACGTCAGCGCTCTGGGTGCTCTGGACCGCCCTGGCCGCGGTCGTCGTCGGCACCGGGGTCGTGCTCGTCGTGACCCGACGCCGTCGCGAAGCCGGCACGCTCTGAAAAAGCGCGCCACCCCGTGGGAGGGGCGGGTAACCCCCAAGGCCCGCTCCTCCCACCCTCCTCACCTTCATCCTTCGCCGAGGGTGCATTCGTTCCAGCCGAGGGTGCATTCGTTCTCGCTGAGGGTGCACTCGTTCTCGCTGAGGGTGCACTCGCATCTTCTTCTCCACAGCGTGCCGATCTGCGGATCCCTCCACCGATCTGACGCCGGCGTCTCCGCGGGACGGGTCGGCATCCCACGATCGGTGTCATGGAATCGCACGCTGAGGCGCGGCATGTCTATCCGCACCGCTCACTCACCCGCCCGCTGAGCGACGCGAGCCGCCTGCGCTACGGCGCCGCAGTCGCGACCACGCCGTGGGGGCTCGCCCACGACGAGACTCGTCAGCGGATGCGCGCGCACGCCGTAGCTTCGCTGGCGCGGCGCGAGTGTTTCGCGTTCTCAGACATCACCGCGGCGGCATTCCACGACATCCCGCTGGTCGGTGTCGACGCCCGTCGGGTGCACACCATTCCCTTCGGTGACAATCCGTCGAAGACGCACCGCGATGTCGTACGGCACAAGATCCCTCTCCGTGCGGGCGACGTCACGATCCGAGACGGGCTCTGGGTCACCTCGCTCGACCGCACGCTGTTCGATCTCGTTCGCAGGCTGCGATTCGAGCCTGCGCTCGCCGCGATGTGTGCCGGATTGCACCAATGCCGCACCACGGGCGCGGAGCGGGTGGCGGTCGATCGCGCCGCTGAGGCGCAGTTGTACGCACTTGTCGCCCAGCGTGTGGATGCCGCGGTCGGCAGCCGCGGCATCCGCAATGCCCGTCTTGTGTTGGAGCTTGCGGACGGTCGCATCGAATCGCCCGGGGAGAGCCGGTCGCTGGCGCGCATGTGGGAGACGCGCCTGCCGATGCCGGAGCTCCAGTTGCCGGTCGCGACCGACGGAGGGGTCTATGTGCCGGACTTCTCCTGGCCGGAACTACGGATGTTCGGCGAGTTCGACGGCGAAGTGAAGAGGTTCGACCCCGCGATGGCGTCCGGGCGCACGCCGCTGCAGGTCACGGAGGCCCAGGCGCATCGTCGGCGCGCGATCGAGCTGGCCACGGGGTGGCGTGGGATGCACTGGGGGTGGGATGAGGCCGCCGACGCCGACGTCTTCTGGAGGACTATCGTCGCGCAGGGGTGGAAGCCTCGCTGGCGGGCGTGAGTGCACCCTCGGGCGAAACGAGTGCACCCTCGCGCGAAACGAGTGCACCCTCGCGCGAACCGAGTCGCGCGACACGCCCGAGTTTGCGACACGCCCGGGCGACACGTAGACTGGTCAGGTTCCACATTCCTGCGTGCGCGCTTCTGTGAAGTCGCGCGGCGTGCGGGATCACTGCCAG
>QFPD01000147.1 GCA_003248845.1 Microbacterium sp.
ATGGTGCCCTTGCTGGCGGTCGTCGACGAGCTGCCCGTCCGCACCTCCGGCAAGGTCGATCGCGCCGCTCTGCCGTGGCCGCTGCCGAATGTGGAGCTGCCGGCGACCGACTTCTCCCCGGGGGAGGCCTGGCTCGCGCAGCAGTGGCAGGCGGTGCTCGGGATGCCGGTGACGGGCAACAAGGTCGACTTCTTCGACCTGGGCGGCGGCTCGCTCGCCGCTGCGCAGCTGGTCTCTCGCATCCGCACGCGCGTGCCGGAGTTCTCGGTCGCCGACATCTACGACGTGCCCCGGCTGGGCGCGATGGCTAAGGCGCTCGGCGCGGCGATCCATCAGGAGGAGGCGGGGGAGTTCCACCGCCCCGCGCCGACGCCCCGCCGGATGCAGTGGATGCAGTCGATCCTCGGGGTCCCGCTGTTCATCCTCTCCGGTATCCGCTGGATGCTGTACCTGCTGACCGCGTCGGCGATCCTGCAGCTCACTCCGGGGTTCGAGGTACTGCCCGACGCCCCGTGGCCGGTGCTCGTGATCGGGCTCCTGCTGTTCGCGACGCCGTTCGGACGCATGGTGATCGCCGCCTGCTCCGCGCGCATCCTCCTCGCGGGGCTCAAGCCCGGCGACTACCCTCGGGGCGGCTGGGTGCACGTGCGGCTGTGGCTGGCCGAGCAAATCGCCGACCAGGTGGATGCCGTGGGCCTCGCCGGAGCACCGTGGATCGGCTACTACGCACGCGCTCTCGGCGCCCGGATCGGCTCCGGTGTCGACCTGCACGCGCTGCCGCCGATCACCGGGATGCTCGAGATCGGCGACGGCGCAGCGATCGAGCCCGAAGTCGACCTGTCCGGGTACTGGATCGACGGGGACGTGGTGCGCATCGGCGGCATCCGGATCGGCGCCGAGGCCACGGTCGGATCGCGCAGCACGCTCGCACCGGGCACCCGCATCGGTCGGCGCGCCGCGATCGCCCCCGGCTCGGCGGTCTTCGGCCGTGTCCGCGCCGATCAGACCTGGGCGGGCTCACCCGCCGAGCGGATCGGCGGCAGGTCCGGGCGGTGGCCGGCCGAGCGCGCCCCCGCTCCGACCCGCTGGGTGTGGGCGTACGCGGCTTCGGGGCTCGGACTCGCGCTGCTGCCGTTGCTCGCGTTCGCGGTCGGCGGGCTCGTCGTCGCTCGCGGCGTGGCGGGCACCGATGCGCTCCCCGCGGCCTTCGGCGGTGCGCTTCTCTGGCTCGTGCCCGGGGTGCTCGTCGCGGGCGTCGTCTTCGCGGTGACTGTGCTCGTCGCGGTGCGACTCCTTTCGATCGGCCTGCGCGAAGGCATCCACCCCGTCCGCAGCCGCATCGGATGGCAGGCGTGGACGATCGAGCGACTGTTGGACTCGGCGCGCACGATCCTCTTCCCGCTGTACTCGAGCCTGTTCACTCCGGTCTGGTTGCGGATGCTCGGGGCGCGGGTGGGGCACGACGTCGAAGCCTCCACCGTGCTGCTGCTGCCCTCGATGACCCGCATCGAGGACGGCGCGTTCCTCGCGGATGACACGATGGTCGCCTCCTACGAGCTGCGCGGCGGGTGGATGCGGCTCGGCGAGGTCCGCATCGGCAAGCGCGCCTTCCTCGGGAACTCGGGGATGGCGGCGCCCGGCCACCGCGTGCCGCGCGACGGCCTCGTCGCCGTGCTCTCCGCCGCCCCCGCGAAGGCGAAGGCCGGGTCGTCGTGGCTCGGCTCGCCCGCCGTGCGTCTGCGACGACTGTCCGCGGAGGGCGACCAGTCGCGCACCTACCAGCCGCCGCCCCGACTGCGGGTCGCGCGGGCGCTGTGGGAGCTGTGCCGGATCGTCCCGGTCGTGGTCACCTGCGCGATCGGCCTGCTGGTGCTGTTCACGCTCGCCGCGATGATCGACGTGCTCGGCCTCGTCGGGGCGGTCCTTCTCTCCGGGCTCGTGATGATGATCGCGGGAGCTCTCGCCGCCGGCATCTCCACGATCGCGAAATGGCTGATCGTGGGGCCGATCCGTGTCGGCGAGCATCCGCTCTGGTCGAGCTTCGTCTGGCGCACCGAGGTGTCCGACACCTTCACCGAGATGGTCGCCGCGCCGTGGTTCGCCAGAGCCGCCGCCGGTACGCCGGCCCTGGCGGTGTGGCTGCGCTCCCTCGGCGCCACGATCGGTCGCGGCGTGTGGTGCGACAGCTACTGGCTGCCCGAGCCGGACCTCGTGACGCTCGGCGACGGGTCGACCGTGAACCGGGGCTGCGTTGTGCAGACGCACCTGTTCCATGATCGAATCATGAGTATGGACACCGTCGAACTCGATACCGGGGCGACCCTCGGGCCCCACAGTGTCATCCTCCCCGCCGCCTCGATCGGCGCGCACGCGACCGTGGGCCCCGCCTCCCTCGTCATGCGCGGCGAGTCGGTCCCGGTCGGATCGCGCTGGAGCGGCAACCCCATCGGCCCCTGGCGCGCGGTGAAGGCCCGGGCCTACCAGTCGACATCGTGAGCGGGCACGACCCCTACGCGCCCGAGAGCGGCGATCCGAGCTTCGACGTCGAGTCCTACGACCTCGCCCTCGACTACCGGGTGCGCACGAACCGCCTCGACGGGCGCGCGACCATCAACGCTGTGGCGGCGGTGGCGACCTCGTCGATCGCGCTCGATCTGATCGGCCTCCGCGCCACGCGGGTACGTGTGGACGGCGACCGGCGAACCACCTTCCGACAGGGGCCGCGAAAGCTCCGGGTGACGCTGCCGCGGCGCATGCAGCCCGGGGAGCGCTTCTCGATAGAGGTCGCCTACGCGGGTGCGCCCGCTCCGCGACGCTCGCGCTGGGGAGCGATCGGCTGGGAGGAGCTCGACGACGGCGCGCTCGTGGCGTCCCAGCCCACCGGCGCGCCCACCTGGTTCCCCTGCAACGATCGCCCCGACGACCGCGCACGCATGCGCCTGTCGGTGACGACGGATGCCGGCTACCTCCCCGTCCCCACGGGGCGCCCGGTCTCGCTGTCGACCGCGCACGGAAAGGTCACCGCCGTCGCCGAGTCGTCCGTCCCGGTCGCGACCTACCTCGCCGCCGTCCACGTCGGCCGGTACACGGCCGAACAGCTCCCGGGCGACCGGCGCGTCCGTCTCGTCGCCCCGCCCGCGCTCCGCAAGCAGGCGGAACTGGCGTTCGCGGAGGTTCCCGCGATGCTCCAGCTCTTCGAGCATGCTTTCGGCACGTATCCGCAGGAGGACTGCACGCTGGTCGTCACGCCCGACGTGCTCGAGATCCCCCTCGAGGCGCAGGGTCTGGCCGTGTTCGGCGTCAACCACCTCCACCCCGACGAGCACCGCCTCATCGCGCATGAGCTGTCGCACCAGTGGTTCGGCAACAGCGTCGGCGTCGGCCGGTGGCGGGACATCTGGCTCAACGAAGGATTCGCCTGCTACGCCGAGTGGCTGTGGTCCGAGGAGTCGGGCGGGCCGACCCTCACGCAGAAGGCTGCGAAGCACCACGGTCGGCTCGCCGCGCTGGCGCAGGACCTCACACTGGGCGATCCGGGGCCCGACCTCATGTTCGATGATCGCGTGTACAAGCGCGGAGCGCTCACCCTCTATGCGCTGCGCTGCATCATCGGGGCCGAGCTCTTCGCCCGGGTGGTCGCGGAGTGGACGAGCGCGCACCGGCATGCCCTCGCCACGAGCGAGGACCTCCGCGCGCTCGCTGCCCGCGTCTCGGGCCACGATCTGGAGGCGCTCTTCCGGGCCTGGCTCGACGAGACCCCTCTGCCGCCCTTTCCCAATCCCGCGCGCTGACCTCTCGGCGTGCTCAGCCGCGCCGCACCGCGACGCTCACCAGGATGCCAGGGGGACCGTCCGGCTCCCGTCCGACGTATGTCGCCTCCGCGAGGCGGGCGGTCCAACCGTCACGGGCAGCCGTGATCTGCACCTCGGTCGGATCCGCTCGCAGGGCCCGCCCGTCGGCCTTCAGCACCGCCTCGGTGCGCACCCACCGCAGCACCCCGCCCGGCACGCCGCCCGCGGCATCGCGCACCGCGTCGACGAGCGGCTCGGCGTCGATTCCGAAGCCTCCGCGGGTTCCGTGCCCCGCGCAGGTTCCGTGCCCCGCGGAGAGCCCCTGGCCCGTGGAGACCTCCCGGTGGATGCCGGCGATCGCGAACCCGCCCGCATAACTCACCGAGGCGAGCCAGGGCGTGTTCAGGACATGCACCGGCCCGTGCGTGGACGCGCCGCAGTGCGGGCATCGGCTTGCCAGCACGGCATCCGGCAGGCCCTCTTCCGCCAGCAGCTCGCGCAGCAGGCGCCGGGCCGCGGCGCGACGCTCCGGGTGCCCGGCGCGCGTCCACGCCCACCGTACGCCGTCCACGCTCAGAGCTTCGGCTCGTGCGTTTCGATGCAGGCGATGCCCGAGCCGGGGTGTTCCCGCGAGAGGTGCACGACCGAGAACGAGCCGGGCTCGAGCGCGGAGGCGCTGCCGAGATACGACCCGCGGAGCGTGCCCGTCGCGAGCGCGAGCTCAGCGAGGATGCCGGGCAGCACCGGACCGTGGCTGCACAGCACGGCGCTCTTGCGCGAACGCACGCGCTTGCCGATGACAGCGCGAAGGTCCGAGCTGCCGTCCTCCCAGGCATCCTGACTGATGAGGGGCGTCCGCTCGATCGTGCGTCCGAGCGCCGCGGCGAGGGGGGTCACCGTCGTGACGCAGCGCACGGCATCGCTCGACACGACGCGCCGCACGCCGAACGCGCGCAGCGGGCCGACGAGGGCGTGCGCTTGGCGCGTGCCGCGCCCGGTGAGCGGGCGTGCGGCATCCGCACCGTCCCACTCCTCGCGCGGCAGCGCCTTGGCGTGGCGGAGCACGATGATCGGGAAGGTCGAAAGGATTCCGTCGTCGACGTACCGCAGGAACTGATCGAGGATCTCGACGTCGACGGGATACGACAGGTAGCCCCGGGCCTTGCGCGGCGAAACCCACTCGATCGCGGCGATCTCCTTGTTCGGGACGAACGCCGACGCCCGGATGGCCTTGTCCGTCGCCTCCGCCGCCCAATAGTGCACGATCTTCTGGCGTCCCTTGGCCATGCGATAGCGCGAGACGCCGACGGGGATGCCGAGGTGCACCGCGATACCGGTCTCTTCGAAGATCTCGCGCACCGCCGTCTCGGCGAGCGTCTCCCCGGGGTCGACCTTGCCCTTGGGGAGGGTGACGTCGGCGTAGGCGGTGCGATGGATCACCAGGATCCGAAGCTTTCCGTCGACGACGCGCCACACGACCCCGCCTGCGGCGAAGACGGCCGTCTCGGTCATCGCACCGCCCGCGCCCGCCGGCGGCGCTGGATCTGCGTCATCGTGCGCTCCTGCAGGTCGACGAGCGGCGTGCCCGACTCGGAGACGTGGTGGCGCACCCAGTCGCCCGCGGGCTCCAGATGCCACGAACTCGTCTCGTCGCTCATGGCGACGTCGAAGAGGTCGACGAGCTCCCTGACGTGCGCAGGGGCGACGACGCGCACGAGCGCCTCGACGCGGCGATCGAGATTCCGGTGCATCATGTCGGCGCTGCCGATGTACACCTGCGGGTCACCGTCGTTCGCGAACGCGAAGATGCGGGAATGCTCGAGGTAGCGCCCGAGGATCGAGCGCACCGTGATGTTGTCGCCGACGCCGTCGAGGCCGACCTTGAGCGAGCAGATGCCGCGCACCCAGACGTCGACGCGCACGCCCGCGGCGCTCGCGCGGTAGAGCGCGTCGATGATCTGCTCGTCGACCATCGAGTTGACCTTGATGCGGATATGCGCCGGCTTGCCGTCCTGCGCGTTGCGGCGTTCCTTGTCGATGAGCCGCAGCAGCCCCTTGCGCAGGTGCAGCGGCGCCACCAGCAAACGCTTGAACTTCTTCTCGATC
>QFPD01000148.1 GCA_003248845.1 Microbacterium sp.
GGCTCTGACGTTCGTCACGCTTCTTGCCGCGCTGCTGCTCGTGAGCGATCACTTCACGGAAGACGGGCGCATCCGCCCGCTCGACGCCACCGAGATCAGCGTCGGCGAAGGAGCGCGGCAACCTTCGACACCAGCATGGTCACGTCCCTTCCCCGGATGAGGTAGAAGGCGCTGATTGGAACTCCGAACTTCACCCGCATCTGAACGATGTTGAAGTTACTTGAGACCAGGTTGCCGATCAGCGTCGCCAACGCGGCTCCCACAGCGCCCAGCAAGGGAACGAGCACGATGACCAAAACGACGTTGACGATGCACGCAATGATCAGAGCGTAGCTGCGGAGTTGTGGCTTGCCTCGGGCTCCAAGCCCGGCACCCGCTACGGATCCCGGAACCCCGATGACGACTGCCACCAAGAGCACGAGGATCGTGGGAACCGCCGCAGCGAACTCGTCGCCGAAGGCGATCGGCACCCACCAGAAGCTGGTCCCGCCCATCACCACCGCCATCGCCAGACAGACGAAGAACGACACGCGCGCCGCTCTCGTCAAAGACTCGTTGCTCGACGAACGGGCATCCGCGGCGAAGACGACTTCGCGGATCGCGGTATTCACGATGAGAGGCAGCTCGCCCACCGTCACCGCGACGACATACAACCCGAGTTCGTACGTCGAGCTCAACGGGACCATCGCGACCTGATCGATGCGCATGAGGATCACGCCCGCGATCGATCCCAGCCATGCCCGTGAGCTGTATCCGAGCAGCTGACGATAGCTCGGCGGTGCTGCGGTGACTCCGTGCTGGCGCCAACGGAGAGCGAAGTAGACGATGCCCGCCAAGACGGGCGAATACGCGATGGCGACCGTGGCGGTGAACACGGTGAGGTGCCCTGTGGTGACGAGTGCGATCACCGCGAGCAGCCGGACGATCGGCCCGGATGCGCGTTCGATCGACACAAGCCCCCAGCGCCCCTGCCCTGCGGCTATCGCCCGGAAGACTCCGACGAGGATGGTTGGCAGGATGGCAAAGGATGCGATGACGACGAGGTTCGCCAGCGCGGGGTCATCTGCTGCAAGAACCGGTGCAAGAGCAATCGCAAGCACGGTGGCGACGAGCCCCGAAACCAGCGTGACGACGACAGACCGCCACGCTATCGATGCGTGGCGCCCTACCTGACGGGCGACGAAGTAGGTGACCGCGTCAGGGATGCCGACTGCGGCGACGGTCGCGAACAGCAAGAGCGGGGCGGTGGCTCCCGCGACCTCGCCACGCCGCTCGGCTCCGAGCGCGTGCGCCAGAATCGGTGCGCTTGCGAGCCCAGCAAGTGGACCGACCACGTTTCCGAGGAAGTTCTTGGCTGCACCGGAGAACATCGACGACGTACCGGCTGTCTTCGACATCGACTAGTCTCCCCTCGCGTCGCAGCCACTGCTCTGGCGTGCCGCCTCGTGCCGATGCCCTGCCGAAGCGCACTCCATCATCTCGCCGCGGCAGCGCGCAAAGCCGTCCGCACCGCCTCGTCGTACGTGGCAGCGATCTGTGTATCGTTGGCGCTACGCCCCGTGTTGCCGAGGTGCAACGCCACTTCCTGAGTCGATGCGATCTCGGGGAACTTGATCGGGGACCGCACGATCTGTCGGATCTCAAACCCGTGGGCGACGGCTCGCGAATGCAGCCAGACATCGTCCGCGCGCGGAGTGCACATAAGGAACCGGTCCCCGTCCTCCTTCAGCCGCATGAGGAACTCCGCGGGATAGTGGACTCCCGAGACACCGGTCGCGAAATTCAGCACAGACGCCTCCACTCCTCGCACCGCACCCCAGCTGTTGTATCGAGCGATGACTCCGTCCGAATCGATGGCGACGCGGTGGGCCCGATAGCACACCACCTCGTCAGGGTTGCGCGTCGCAGCGTTCTGCAGTCGGCGCAACCACCATCGCGGGTAGATGGAATCGTCATCCGCGGTGACGAGCGGCGACGAGTGGCGCTCAACCGACGAGACGTAAGGGAAGTACTTGGTGTGCGGGCCGTAGCACGCCGGACTCGGCAGGATCTCGAGGCCGCGGCCCATTTGTCTGCGTAGCTCCGGGGAGAGGGCCGATGTCACCACTCCCGGATCGGTCCACAGAATCAAACGTGCGGGGCGGCTGTCTCCCCTCCCGATCGACTCGATCGTGAGGTGGACGGTGTCGAGCCGTTGCCCGTAGCTGGTCAGCGATACGACGACGGGGTTCGACGCATCGATGAGTGACCGATCCGACCGCGCAGAACGGGCCGCGAGTTGTGGAGTGACAACTGCCGACACTGCTGATCGTCGGAGCTTTGCAGCCCGACGCTGGACGCGACCCAGGATGCCCGTGCTCACTTGCAACCACCTTCCAGCAGCGCAGCCGCGCGACGGGCCGCGGCGTCAACAGATGCCTCGATCGTCAATGTCTGGGCGTTGGAGTGGACGTGATCCGAGACCGCCATCCGGAGCTGTCGATCGGTGAGTAAGGCCCGAACCGCATTCGCCCATGCCTCTGGATCGGCTGAATCGATCACGCACGCCCGTCGCAGCGTTTCGTCGGTGAAGAGGAGGGGGGCGGCGCCGTACTCTCGCGCGATCACGATCGGGATTCCGGCGGCAGCCGCCTCGACCGCACTGCGGCCGAATGCTTCACGCGATGAGGTTCCCACGAACACCGACGCGTCACTCCACAATTCACCCGAGGGCCGCCAGCCGGCCCAGTCCAAGCCCGTGACCCTACGCGAAGCGAGCCGATCCTTCAGTGGGCCATCCCCGTAGAGGCGACCGGGGTGGCCCGTCAACTCAACGATCCGTGAGAAGAGCTCCGGTCGCTTGTCGATGTCCACGCGACCGGCCCAGACCAGCGGAGATGTCGCGTCCTCGCCGTGCGCGATTCGCCTCGAAGAGGGGATGCCTGCGGGAACGATAGCGGCCTGGCACGCCGAGGCGAACTCGTCCGCCAGCACGGGCGTGGTGGCCCAGACGGCATCGGCTGACCTCAGTGCGCGCGTCTCCCACGCCCGAAGCAGCAGGCGCCGTGCGAGGTTCTGTTCTCCCGCCGCGGGCCAAGGCTTGCCGCGAACCCAGGCGATCCAGCCACGATCTTCGCGAGCGCGGGCTCGCGAAACGGCGATGTCCGTCTGCGTGATCATCGACACGATCACATCTGCGTCACGCACCTCGGGCACAGAATCGATGAGGGCCCTGATCTGAGAGATCCCGCCGACCCCACGCGCATCGAAGGGCACTTCGCGGACACCGGGGGTCGCCAAGGCATCGCCGGACGCCTGTGGCCTCATCCCGATGAGAGCCTGCCACTGGTGACCAGCGGCGGATGCCGCACGCACGAGATCATGCGTCGAACGATAGACCCCACTCCGCGCCATCAACGGGACGGCGACCAGTACGACGCGTGGCTCCTTGCTCACTCTCCGATCCCCAATCCCTGGAGGATGAAGCGCGCCTTCCCCTCCCAGCGCACGTCCTGCGGGAGCTCGGAAGCGATCCGGGCAACTCTCGGTCCATGCTGCGCCTGCGCTGCCAGCCACTCGACGTGGCCCTCAGAACTCAACACGGTCACGGCATCGAGGCCGCGACTCGAGGCACCGCTGACGGGCGTGGTCAGCACGGGGAGGCCTGCAGCGCGGTACTCGTATGTCTTGATGACATCCCCGCCGACTTCGCCCTCGCCCACGCGGTGCGGCACCCAGCCGATGTCGAACCGGCGCAGGAGCGCGGGGACGTCGTCATAGTGCACATCGCCGAGCATCGTGATGTTGCTCTGCTCTTCCATGGGTCGCTTGTACTCCGCATCCAGCACGGGTCCAGCGAACACGAAGGAGACGTCCGGCAGCGCACGCGCCGAATCGACGATGAGCTGGAGATCGAGACGCTTGCCGATCTTGCCCACGTACCCCACCGTCAGTGCGCCATCCGCGATCGAGGTCGGATCGAATCGTTCGGGGTCGCAGCCGTTCGGCAAGAACACGACGTCGTCGCGGCCGTACCGCCGCGCGAGCTCTACGGTTCCCTCCGCGTTCGCGGTGACGAGCGCGGCATGATCGAACAAACGACGATAGGCGCGGTCGACGTCATCGCTGATCCCCTGGAACGCATAGTGGATCGTCCAGTCATCCAGAAGGTCGAAAGCGACGGGCCGACCGGACTTCACGATAGCGGGCCACGCCGACGAAAGAGACAAGAACGGATTCCACGACACGACCGGCGCGTCGACCGTCGGCAGCCCGCGATGGTAGGAAGCCAGAGAATCCACCCACCAACGTTGCCGGTCCCGCGGCGAAGGCAGCCGCCACACGAAAGTGGATACCGGAGTCGTGTTCGGGGCGACCCGCTCGGAAGAGAATCGACGAGCGGGAGCGAGCACCCGCGGCTCCGGCCGAGAGATGACTCGCACATCCCCGCGGCCGCCGAGTTGACGCCCAAACCACTCGATCAGATGCCCATCTCGCGTGCGGTATCCCTCGTTCGAGAGCTTGTGCTGACCGTGCATGGGGAAGGCGATCAAAGCGGGCGACGGCATCAGCTTCTCCTCTTGACGTTCGCCAGCGCGTTCAACTCGCGTTCGTAGGCGGCGCACACAGCCTCCCACGTGTACACCTCGCGGGATCGCGCGAAGTTCTGTGCGGAAGCGGCGTCCTGCGCCGTCCCGTCCTCGGCGAGAGCGATCACGGTCCTCGCGATGGAATCGGGAGCCGGCTCGCAGAAGATGCCCCCCTGACCGAGAACCTCACGGTTGTAGGCGGTGTCACGCGCGACGATCGGAGTGCCGGCGGCCATCGCCTGCACGAGAGTCGGGTTCGTTCCCCCGACGCTATGGCCGTGGAAATAGACCGCTGCATGCTGCCACAACGAAAGGAGGCGCTTGTCGTCGCTGATATGACCAAACCAGGTGATGCTGTCATTCTCTTCGCTGAGGCGGGCGACCTGATCGTCGAGCGGGCCGCCGTAACCCGAAGAGCCCACGACGACGACCGGGATGCTCCGCGAGATCTCGAGGGCCGCATCGAGGAACTCCGGAATGGTGTTCTCGGGAACGAAACGAGCGACCACCAACACGTATCCGCGGTGGTGCAAGCCCGGCTCGACGGGTAGCTGCGGCGGCACGTCGCCTCCGTAAGGGATGAAGACGCCGTCGCGCTCGAATGTGTCCTTCCATCGTCGTGCGATCTCATGAGAGTCGTAGACGAGTACGTCACCGAACCACTTGGTCATGCGTGCGCCGATACGAAACACACGTTTTGCGCGCCGCCCCCATTTAGCCCGATGCCACTCGATGCCATCGACGTTCACGAGGGTCTTCACGCCGCGCAGCCGAAGCAGGGGAAGGAAGTAGCCGTTCGCCACGTTCATCACAATCGCGACATCAGGCTTGCGGCGGGCAGCGTGCAGCGCCGCTGTGAGCCCGTAGGACAGCGTGCTGATCGACTTGCTCTCGACACCGCGGGTCTCCACGGCGTGGATGCGCGGGTCGCGGTCGGGGTCGTCGCTGCGCGTCGCGCCGTGACGGCCATAGACGGTGACGTCCCATCCGGCATCTGCGAGATACGGGGCGACCTTACGCACCGCCGTCTCGAACCCGCCGTAGTAACTGGGGTAGCCGCGGGTGCCGATGATGGCAACGGTTTTCGTCAAGATGGGGCTCCTACCGCAGGGGACGATTTCACCGCGCCGTCGGGATGCGGGACTCACGATACCGGTTCGCGCGTATCGGTTTTGTTACGTCCTCACTACTCCCGATCAGACGGATCGGCGGACCGAAGCCACCGCACCTCGCCAGTCCCGCCGGAGCCGCGCACCAGCGCGATTCCCCGTTCCACCCGACGTACGATCGGAAGACTCCACGAAAGACGACGGCGGCCATAGGAT
>QFPD01000149.1 GCA_003248845.1 Microbacterium sp.
GTAACCCTCCGCGGCGTGGCCGGCGCCCTGCTCGTGCCGCACCAGGATGTGGCGCAGCTCGGTCGAATCCATGAGCGGGTCGTAGACGGGAAGAATGGCGCCCCCGGGGAGCCCGAAGACGTCGGTGACGCCTAGGAGTTCGAGGGAGCGGACGACGGCAGCTGCACCGGTGAGCATGGGTGCAGAGGCGCCGCGGGCAGGCGGCCGGGGAACGGCCGCAGTGGTGTCGAGTGACATGCGTGAGACCTCGGGGAAACGTGTCGTGATCGGATGGAGAAGCGGGGCCTAACCCGTGATCGCGCCCTCCGCTGCGGAGTGCACGAGCTTCGAGTATTTGGCCAGAACGCCACGGGTATAGCGCGGAGGAAGGGGCTCCCAGCCGTCCCGGCGGGAGCTCAGCTCTGCCTCGTCGACGAGTAGGTCGAGCGTGCGAGCCGCGATATCGACCCGTATCAGATCACCATCGCGCACGAAGGCGATGGGACCAGCGTCCACCGCTTCGGGTGCTATGTGGCCGATGCACAGGCCGGTTGTGCCGCCTGAGAATCGTCCGTCCGTCAAGAGTAGTACATCTTTTCCGAGCCCCGCGCCCTTGATCGCTGCCGTGATGGCGAGCATCTCGCGCATGCCGGGGCCGCCCTTGGGGCCCTCGTAACGGATGACGACGACGCTGCCCGCCTCGATGTCGCCGGCGGCGAGGGCGTCGATCGCGGCACGCTCGCGCTCGAACACGCGAGCGGGCCCCTCGAAGACGGCCGCATCGAAGCCGGCGGTCTTGACGACGGCGCCCTCCGGGGCGAGTGAACCGTGCAGGATCGTGAGTCCGCCCGTCTTGTGGATCGGGTTGTCGAACGTGTGGATGACGGTGCCGTCGACGGGGTCGGGATTGAGGTCCTCGAGGTTCTCGGCGAGCGTCTTGCCCGTCACCGTGAGCGCGTCGCCGTGGAGGAGCCCTTCCTCGAGCATCGCTCGCATGATGACGGGGATGCCGCCGTGTCGGTCGACGTCGTTCATCACGTACTTGCCGAACGGCTTCATGTCCGCGACGTGCGGAACCTTGTCGCCGATCCGGTTGAAGTCCTTGAGGGTCAGCTCGACCTCCGCCTCACGGGCGATCGCGAGCAGGTGCAGGACGACGTTGGTCGAGCCTCCGAGGGCCATTGCAAGCGCGATCGCGTTCTCGAAGGCATCCGGCGTCAGGATGTCGCGGGTCGTGATGCCCTGGCGGAGGAGGTTCACAACGGCCTCGCCGGAGCGGTGCGCGAAGTAGTCCCGGCGACGGTCCGCCGACGGCGGCGCTGCGGAACCGGGCAGCGACAGGCCCAGGGCTTCGGCGACCGAGGCCATCGTGTTGGCGGTGTACATCCCGCCGCAGGCGCCCTCACCGGGGGCGATCGCACACTCGATGCGCTTGAGGTCGGCTTCGCTCATCTTGCCGGCGAGACAAGCGCCGACAGCCTCGAACGAATCGATGATCGTGACGTCCTTCTCGGTGCCGTCGGAGAGCTTGACCCACCCGGGCGCGATCGATCCGGCGTAGAGGAAGACGCTCGACAGGTCGAGACGGGCCGAGGCCATGAGCATGCCCGGGATCGACTTGTCGCAGCCGGCGAGGAGGACCGTGCCGTCGAGCCGCTCCGCCATGACGACCGTCTCCACCGAATCGGCGATCACCTCGCGCGAGACGAGCGAGAAGTGCATGCCCTCGTGACCCATCGAGATGCCGTCGGAGACCGAGATGGTGCCGAACTGCAGGGGGTAGCCGCCCCCAGCGTGCACGCCTTCCTTCGCGCCCTGCGCGAGGCGGTCCAGGCTCAGGTTGCAGGGGGTGATCTCGTTCCAGCTGGAGGCGATTCCGATCTGGGGCTTGTCCCAGTCCTCGTCGCCCATTCCGACAGCGCGGAGCATCCCGCGAGAGGTCGTCGCCTCGATACCGTCGGTGACGGCGCGGGAGCGGGGTTTGATGTCGACCGTGGCACTGGTGTCGTCGGAGCGAGGCATTCTCGCAGTCTATTCCCGCAGGGCGGACCGCTCGTGTGCGAGACGCACAAGCAACGCGGCGAGTTCTGCGATCCCGTCCACACGAACGGATGCCGCCGTGTCACCCGGACCGACGCGCACGCCGACGTCGCCCGCATCCAGGCTCGCCAACGCGTCTTCGTCGGTGACGTCGTCGCCCGCGAAGAGCACCGCCGTGGCGCCCGCTCGAGCGCGCAACCACGCGACCGCAGCGTCCTTGCCGACATCGCGGAACGCGTACTCGACGATGTGGTGACCGGTGCGACGACGCCAGGTCGGCGCCTCGGCGACCATGAGGCCATCGACGGTGTCGTGCACCGCCGTGCGGTCGGCGGCGGCGACGGTACGCGAGTGAACCGCGAAACCGAACTCCTTCGGCTCGATCCACGCCCCCGGAATGCCCTCGACGAGATTCTCGGCGGCTGCTCGGAGACGGTCGCGCTCCGCGCGCTCGGCGATACTCGGACCGCCCCCCGGTTCACCTCCCGGCTCACCTCGCAACTCACCGCCCGGCACCCAGTGCTCGGCGCCGTGTGAGCCGGCGAGGAAGATCGGCGACTCGTCGCCGTGCTCCGCGATGACGCGGAGATCCGCGAGGCTGCGGCCCGAGACGAGCGCGACCGTCGTGGCGGGCGTCGCCGTCAGCGCCTCCAGAGCGGCCCGCGCCGCGGGCAGCATGCGTGCGTCCATTGGCGCATCGACGAGCGGCGACAGCGTGCCGTCGAAGTCGAGTGCGACGAGCAGATGCTCGGTTGCGGCGAGCGTCACGATGGCTTCGTCGGGCGTCATCGCGTGATCCTGCCCAGGTCGCCGAGGAACGCGCGTGACCAGTCGGCGACGCCGTGGTCGCGCACTCGGCGCCGCAGTGCGCGCATGCGGCGCCGCTGCTCGTCCTCGGGCATCTCGATGGCGGTCATGATCGCGTCTTTCAGCCCCTCGATGTCGTGCGGGTTCACGCGGATCGCCTGGGTCAGTTCGTCCGCAGCCCCGGTGAACTCGCTGAGCACGAGCACGCCGCGACCGTCGACACGGCTGGCGATGTACTCCTTCGCCACGAGGTTCATGCCGTCGCGCAGCGCCGTCACGAGCATGACGTCGGCCGCGAGGTACAGCGCCACCATCTCCTCGCGGGGATAGGAGTGGTGCAGGTAGCGGATCGCCGTGTGCCCGACAGTGTCGTGATCGCCGTTGATCCGGCCGACGGTGAGCTCGATCTCGTCGCGCAGCTGCATGTACGCGGCGACGCGCTCGCGGCTCGGGCTCGCGACCTGCACGAGCGTGACGTCCTCGACATCGAGGCGACCGTCCGCGAGGAGTTCACCGTAGGCCTTCAGGCGGTGACCGATGCCCTTGGTGTAGTCGAGGCGATCGACGCCGAAAAGAACGGTGGCCGGATCTCCGAGGCTCTCGCGGATCTCGCGCGCGCGTTCCTGCACCTCGGGGCGCCGCGCGAGCTCGTCGTACGCGGCGGCGTCGATCGAGATCGGGTACGCCTTCGCCACGGCCGTGCGCACTCCCCCGCCGGCCGTGGGCACCCGGATCGACCCGGCCTTCGTCTCGTAACCGAGCTGGCGACGGACCGCGCGGGCGAAGTTGCCGGCATCCGCAACGCGTTGGAACCCGATGACGTCGGCACCCAGCAGCCCGGAGAGCACTTGGCGCCGCCAGGGCAACTGAGCGTAGATGCCGTATGCGGGGAACGGAATGTGGTGGAAGTAGCCGATCACGACGTCGGGACGCAGCTCGCGCAGCAGTTGCGGCACGAGCTGCAGCTGATAGTCCTGCACCCACACCGTGGCTTCGGGTGCGGCGACGGATGCCGCGGCCTGAGCGAACCTCTCGTTCACCCGCACGTAGGCGTCCCACCACTCCCGATGGTAGGCGGGCGGCGAGATGACGTCGTGGTACAGCGGCCAGATCGTGTCGTTCGAGAAGCCTTCGTAGTACAGCTCGATGTCGTCCGCGGAGAGGGCTACGGGAACGAGTTCCATCCCATCGAACCGGAAGGGCGCGACCTCAGCATCCGCCTGGCCGGGCCAGCCCACCCAGGCTCCTCCGGTCGCCTGGAGGACGGGTTCGAGGGCCGCCACGAGACCTCCGGGTGATCTCCGCCATTCGTCCTCGGGACCGGACCGGTCCACGGGCAGGCGGTTGGAGACGACGACCATGTCGGCCGTTCTTCGCGCGCGATCATCATGGGCGCTCATGACGCTCCTCTCGGCGGGGATCTTTCCAGGCTAACGTGGACGCATGCGCAAGTACCTGTTCGGAACCGGGATCATCTCCGCCGTCACGAGCGGGATGGCCCTCCTGCGCGGCGCACGCGGCGACGTGCCCTTCACCTGGCGTCAGGCCCTCGCGTGGATCAGCTGGGGCATCACGCTCGCGCTGTCGATCGGGACGATCGTCGACACCTATCGCGCGACGCGCGGCCGCCTCATCGCGACGGACTCCCCCGTGCACGGCACCGAGGACAAGCTGCTCAAAAAGCGCCTCGAGCGCTGAGAATCAGCGCGGGCAGGTGCAGCGATCGGCCGTCGCAACGCCCTGCAGCGCCGCGTCGACGTGCTCGCCGCACCCGGCCCAGGTCGTCTTGCCGCAGGTCGGGCAGGTCACGGGGTAGCACATGTCACAGCTCCATCTCGTAGTGCACGAAACCGGTATCGCTCGCGAGGGAATCATAGAGGCGCCGCGCGGTGCGGTTGCCCGACTGGGTCAGCCAGTAGACCTTCTGCGCCCCCGCCGCCTGTGCCGCGTCGCGCACGTGCGCGATGAGCGCCGATCCGATACCACTGCCGCGTACGTCGGGAGCGACGAAGAGGTCTTCGAGGTAGCAGTAGCCGCTCGTCGACCACGTCGAGGGGTGGAACAGCCAGTGCACGAACCCGACGGCTCGGCCATCGTCGTCGCGCGCGATCGCACCGTGGAGCCCGTCTGCGGCGGCAAGCCGTGCGAACACGTCATCGGTCACCGCATCATCGAGCGCACTCTCGTAGAACGTCAAGTACTGAGCCCAGAGCGGCGCCCAGTCGGCGCGGTTGCGCGCGCGGAGCGGTGAGATCGTGGTCACTCCACGAGCCTAGCCGCCGCGCGCGGACGCTCGACCGGACCCGCGCGCGGAGCGGGATCAGCGCGTCACGATGAGCGCTTCGCCCTGGCCGCCGCCGCCGCACAGCCCGACCGCCGCCGTTCCCGAGCCGCGCCGGACGAGCTCGTGCACGGCGTGCACGACCAGTCGCGCACCGGAGGCGCCGATCGGATGGCCGACCGCGATGCCGCCGCCGTGCACGTTGACGACGTCCTCCCCGATGCCGAGCTCGGCCTGCGAGTGGGCGACGACGGCCCCGAAGGCCTCGTTGATCTCGACGAGGTCGAGATCGGATGCCGCGATCCCCTGCCGCTCGAGGGCCTGCGCGATCGCGCGGGCGGGCTGAGCATGCAGCGAGTTGTCGGGGCCGGCGACCTGCCCGGCCGCGCCCACGACCGCGAGCACCGGCCACCCCGCATCGGCGGCGTGCGCGCGCGTCGTGAGGACCACCGCGGCCGCGCCGTCGGAGATCTGCGAGGCGTTGCCCGCTGTGATCGAGCCGTCCTTCGCGAATGCGGGGCGAAGACCGGCGAGGGTCTCCTCCGTCGTCTCGGCGCGGATGCCTTCGTCGGCCGTCACCTGCACGGGCTCACCTCGCCGCTGCGGCACCTCGATCGTGACGATCTCCGCGTCGAAGAGGCCCTCATCGCGCGCGGCCGCAGCCCGCTGGTGCGACAGCGCAGCCACGTGGTCCTGCGCCTCGCGCGTCACGTGGAACGTCGGGTTGAGCCGCTCGGTCGAGGCGCCCATGGACTCCTTGTCATAGGCATC
>QFPD01000150.1 GCA_003248845.1 Microbacterium sp.
GGCGCTCGACGACGCCGCGCGACGCGAGGGTATCCGCGTCGCCCTGCTGTCCGCGAGTGGGTCGTGAGCGCCGCGGGAGAGCTCGATATCGGCAGCGGCGGTATCGTCGCCGTCGACACCGAGAGCCTGCGCGCCGCGGCGGGGGCGCTGCGTGCCCTCGGCGCGGACTGCGATGAGATCGAAGCGCTCCTGGCCGCTGCCCGCCGAGGCCTCGGCCCCCACGCGGCAGAGCTCGCCGGCGCCAGCGCGACGGCGCAGGATGCCGCCGCTCAGGTCGCACGCATCGCGGGAGACCTCGACCGCATGGCCGACGTCTACGAGCTCGTCGAGCTCTCGTCCCAGCTCGAGTTGGCCGGCGCGACCGGCGACCACGACCGCGCAGCCGCGCTGCGCGGTCGCCTCGTCGCCCTCGTCGCGGCGGACCCGGGCCTCCTCGCAGCCGTCGCCGCCGAGACGGCGCGCTGGCGCACCGCGGAGCCGAGCGCGCTGTGGCACCAGAACGACCTTCCGCTCTTGCCGTTCGCCCCGGTCGCTCCCGGCGGCGACATCGCCGGACTCGGCCTCCTCGCGGTGCTCCTCTCCGGCGCCGCGACAGCGCTGGGTCTGGGCACGGTGCCGCGGGGCACGCAGCTCGGCGGACCGGAGAACCCCGTGACGGTCACCCGGCTGAGCGCCTCCTCCGGCGTCGCTGCGGCGCCGGCATCCCTCAGCGACACGGTGGATCGCATCCCGCGCGGTGAGGGGCGGGTACGGGTGGAGCGGTACACCATGCCCGATGGCTCACAGCGGTTCGCCGCCTACGTCGCGGGCACGGTGGACGGCGACGACCGGAGGGAGCCGATGGACTGGTGGTCGAACTTCGCCCTCTACGGTCGCCAGCACGCGGCATCCGAGGCGGCCGTCGCGGCCGCGCTCGCAGACGCCGGAGCTGAGCCGGGTGACAGCGTTGAACTCTTCGGGCACTCGCAGGGCGGCATGGCCGCCTCGTACGTCGCCCTGTCGGAGGAGTACGACGTGCCGCTGCTCGTCACCTACGGGGGTCCCGTGCAGGCCGATGTCGGCGAGGCCACGCTCAGCGTCGCGGTGCGGCACCTCGACGACCCGGTCTCGGCGCTCGCCGGAGGCGGGTATGCGGCGGGGGTCGGGGCGGCGGGCAGCTTCGTCGCGACGCGCGAAACGCCCGGCACGCTCGCGAGCGGGCAGGGCCCGATCGGCCCGCACCGCCTCGACGCCTACCGCGAGACGGCGGCCATGCTGGATGCCTCATCCGACCCGCGCATGCGCGGCGTGCGCGATCGGCTCGGCGAACTCGCCCGCGCCGGATCGGTCGAGGTCTTCACCTACAGCGCGGCGCGCGAGAACGAGGTGCTGCCGAGCGCTTCGTATGCGCGCGGCGGAGGAGAGCCGACGCCGACGCTGCCGTACGGCGCGGCACGCGGCGGCGGACTCCCCTAGCGCGAGCGCCGGCGGTCGTTCGACTGGGGGCGCAGGATGATGCCGAACACCCAGTTGATGAGCGAGATGACGATCGCCGCGAGAATGCCGTGCCACAGGTCCTCGACCTGCAGTCCCCAGCCCCACCACTGCGTGAACCACGCCGTGATCATGAGGAGCAGCCCGTTCACGAGGAAGGAGATGAGACCGAGGGTGAGGATGTAGAGGGGGAAGGCGACGATCTTGATGACCGTGCCGATGATGCTGTTGACGATCGCGAAGACGGCGGCGACGGCAAGGAGCGACAGCACGAGCTGCAGCGTCTCACCCGGCGCGAACGGCGTGACGACCGTCATGAGGGCGGGGACCAGCGTCACGACCCAGATCGCGAACGCGTTGACGATGACTCGGATGATGAAGCGCATGGTGCGGTCAGTCTGGCACGGTCGCCGCGCGCTGGCGACTGCGAATCCCGGGTGCGCGCCCTCGTAGACTGCTCGCGTGAGCGACCTTTCCGACCTGCCCGTGCGCATCCGTCCCGAGATCGCGGCGCTGCCCGCCTACAAGCAGGGCAAACAGGCCGGCGCCGACGCGTTCAAGCTCTCCAGCAACGAGAACCCGTTCGACCCGCTGCCCGGTGTCGTGCAGGCGGTGCAGGCCGCCCACGGCTTCAACCGGTATCCGGATGCCACCGCGGCGCGGCTGCGCGCCCGCCTCGCCGAGCGCTTCGACGTCGCCGACGACCACATCCATGTGGCGGCGGGCTCGGTGTCGATCCTGTTCCAGCTCGCGCAGGCCACGAGCGGCCCCGGCGACGAGATCCTGTTCTCGTGGCGCTCGTTCGAGGCCTACCCGAGTCTCGCCGTCGTCGCGGGGTCGACCGCGGTGACGGTGCCGAATGACCCCGCAGGCGGCCACGATCTCGACGCGATGGCGGATGCCGTCACCGACCGCACCCGCATGATCATCGTCTGCACCCCGAACAACCCGACCGGCCCGATCGTCACGCAGGCGGCGTTCGACGCGTTCCTCGCGCGCGTCCCCCGTGACGTGCTCATCGTCCTCGACGAGGCCTACGCCGAGTTCGTCACCGACTCCGACGCGGTCGACGGTGCGCGCGTCCTGGCGGCGCGGCATCCGCACGTCGTCGTGCTGCGCACCTTCTCCAAGGCGTACGGGCTCGCGGGCCTGCGGGTCGGCTACGCCGTGGGCGACCCGCGCGTGCTCGCGGCGGCGCGGTCGACGGGCATTCCGCTGTCGGTCACGGCCGCGGCTGAGGAGGCGGCGCTGGCGAGCCTGGATGCCGAGGACGAGCTGCGCGCGCGTGTCGCCGAACTCGCCGAGCGTCGTGACGCCCTCGCCGCGCGGCTGCGCGACGTCGGCTGGGACGTGCCGGTCGCGCAGGGCAATTTCGTGTGGCTCCCCGCCGGCGACCGGGCGCTCGAGGTCGCCGCGGCCTTCGACGCCGCGGGCCTCATCGTGCGGCCGTTCGCGGGCGACGGCGTGCGCATCTCGATCGGCGAAGCCGAGTCGCTCGAGCCCATCGTCGCCGTCGCCGCCGCAGTCGCGCCGTAAGCGCTCCGGCGCCCGGCGCACTGGGGGGGTGGGGACTGTGGCGAATGGACGGCGGATCGCGGCATCCGTTGTGGAGCGCATGCAGACCTGCGCATACAGGCGGGTCTAGCGTGGAAACATGACTTCGCCCGACGACAAGGCACTCGTGCGCGTCTTGGCAGCCGACGGAACCCTCGCGCCCACGCCCGAGGCGGAGCGCTATCTTCCGCTCGTCGAGGCCCTGACCGATCAGGATCTCGAGACCTTCTACCGCGACATGGTCGTGGTGCGCGCCTTCGACCGGCAGGCCACCAATCTGCAGCGGCAGGGGCAGCTCGCGCTCTGGCCGCCGTCGTTCGGTCAGGAGGCCGCGCAGGTCGGCTCGGTGCGTGCGACGCGGCCGCAGGACCACGTTTTTCCGAGCTATCGCGAGCACGTCGTCGCGACGGTCCGCGGTGTCGACCCGATCGACATCATCCGCGTCATGCGGGGGCTGTCGCACGGCGGCTGGGACCCGACCGACCCCAAGAACGGCAATACGCGCATCTACACCCTCGTCCTCGGCTCGCAGACCCTGCACGCGACGGGCTTCGGCATGGGTCTCGCCTTCGACGGGCGCTCGGGCACCGGCGACCCCGAGCGCGACGAGGCCGTCATCGTCTACTACGGCGACGGTGCGTCGAGTCAAGGCGATGTGCACGAGGCGATGGTCTTCGCGAACACGTACCGCACCCCCGAGGTCTTCTTCCTCCAGAACAACCAGTGGGCGATCTCGGTGCCCGTCGCTACGCAGGCACGCGGGCCGCTGTACGAGCGCGCCGCCGGATACGGCATGCCGTCGCACCTCGTGGACGGCAACGACGTGCTCGCGAGCTACGCGGTCTCCAAGCTCGCACTCGACGAGGCGCGGTCGGGCTCCGGGCCTCAGGCGATCGAGGCCACGACCTACCGCATGGGCGCGCACACGACGAGCGACGACCCGACGAAGTACCGCACGTCCGACGAGGAGGAGTCGTGGGCGCGTCGCGATCCGATCGCGCGCATGCGCGCGTATCTCGAGGGCAAGGGGGCCGCGGCATCCTTCTTCGACGAGGTGGATGCCGAGGCGCAGGCCTACGCGGACGACGTGCGCACCCGCACGAACGCGCTCGGCGGGCTCGAGGCCGACACGATGTTCGCCCACGTCTACAGCGACGCGCACCCGCTCGTCGCGGAGCAGCAGCGGTGGCTCGCCGCCTATGAGGCCTCGTTCGAAGGGGGTGCGTGATGGTGGAGTCGATGCCGCTCGCGAAGGCGCTGAACGCCGGCCTGCGCGCCGCCATGACCGCCGACGACCACGTGCTGCTGATGGGCGAGGACATCGGCAAGCTCGGCGGTGTCTTCCGCGTTACCGAGGGCCTGCAGGCCGAGTTCGGCGACCGTCGGGTGCTCGACACCCCGCTCGCCGAGTCGGGGATCGTGGGCACGGCGATCGGCCTCGCGATGGCGGGGTTCCGTCCCGTGGTCGAGATCCAGTTCGACGGGTTCGTCTTCCCCGCGTTCGACCAGATCACGACGCAGCTCGCGAAGCTCACGAACCGGCACGAGGGCGCGCTGGCGATGCCCATCGTCATCCGCATCCCGTACGGCGGCCACATCGGCGCGGTCGAGCACCACCAGGAGAGCCCCGAAGCGTATTTCGCGCACACCGCGGGCCTGCGCGTCGTGAGCCCGTCGACCCCGAACGACGCGTACTGGATGATCCAGGACGCCATCGCGTCACCCGACCCCGTGATCTTCCTCGAGCCCAAGGCGAAGTACTGGATGAAGGGCGAGGTCGAGACCGGCGAGCGCGCCCTCCCGCTGCACGCTTCCCGCATCGTCCGGCGCGGCACGGACGTTACCCTCGTCGGTCACGGCGCGATGGTGACGACGCTCCTGCAGGCGGCCGCGCTCGCCGAGTCCGAGGGCACGAGCTGCGAGGTCGTCGACGTGCGGTCGCTGTCGCCGATCGACTACGGTCCGATCCTCGATTCGGTGCGTCGCACCGGCCGCATGGTCTACGCGCAGGAAGCGCCCGGCAACGTGTCGGTGGGTTCGGAGATCGCGGCGACCGTCATGGAGCGCGCCTTCTTCGCCCTCGAGGCGCCGGTGCTGCGCGTATCGGGGTTCGATGTGCCGTTCCCGCCCGCGAAGCTCGAGGGCACGTACCTGCCCGACGCCGACCGCATCCTCGAGGCCGTCGACCGCGCCCTCGCCTACTGACTGGAGTCGCCATGAGCACGCAGACCTTCCACCTGCCGGACGTCGGCGAAGGACTCACCGAAGCCGAGATCGTGCAGTGGCGCGTGGCGCCGGGGGACACGGTCGCGGTGAACGACGTGCTCGTGGAGATCGAGACGGCCAAGTCGCTCGTCGAGCTGCCGTCGCCGTTCGCCGGAACGGTGGGCGAGCTCCTCGCCGCCGAGGGTGACACCGTCACGGTCGGCGCGCCCGTCATCACGATCGCAGGGGAGACGGGCGGCCAGGATGCCGCGGCGGGCCTCTCCGCGCACGGCGAGCCCGCCGCGGAGCCCGAGTCCGACCCCGCCGGGTCCGTGCTCGTGGGGTACGGCACGGGCGCGGGCGCCACCTCGCGACGCAGGCGCCCGGAGCGCGTGGAAGCGCGCACCGAGGCCGTTCGCGCGTCGGTCGGAGTCGTCGCGAAGCCTCCCGTGCGAAAGCTCGCCCGCGATCTCGGTGTCACGCTGTCGGAGGTCTCGCCGACAGGCCCCGCCGGCGAGGTGACCCGCGACGACGTCGTGCGCCACGCCGAGCAGGCGAGCGTCTTCCGCAATATCGCGACGCCCGAGGCGCCCACCGAGCGGGAGCACACGATCGCGGTCGCTCCCGCCGT
>QFPD01000393.1 GCA_003248845.1 Microbacterium sp.
TCGGCGGCGCCCTCGGCGTCACGGCGATGGTGGCCCTGCGCCGGATGTCCGTCGTGCAGCGCCGGACCGTCGTGCGCGTCGCGGCCCCCGAGGTCGTGCGCGTCGCCCCCGACCTGCAGGACGTCGCGCTCGGATCCGATCGAGTCGGCTGGACGCCGCGCGAGCTGCCGCGGCCGCTCACGGCGTCCGCGGGTTCGCGTGCGGCGACGGTGCTGGACGAGGCGGCGGCGCGCGACGCGCTCCGCCGCGCTGCCCTCGACGAGGCGGTGCGGGCGCGGGCCGAGGCGCAGCGGCCGCCGTCGATCGCCGTCGCGCGCACGCGCCACGACGACGAGTTCGCGGGCGGCCCCGGCGCCGGCGATGACGCGATCGAAGCCCACGTGCGGCAGCTGCTGGCGCGCCGTGCGAGCGGGCAGTAGGGGTGTGCGGGAGCCTGTCGGTCGCGTGCTAATGTAGATGACGGTTCACGGGCCTATGGCGCAGTTGGTAGCGCGCCTCGTTCGCATCGAGGAGGTCAGGAGTTCGAATCTCCTTAGGTCCACCACCAGAAAACCCCCGCCTCGGCGGGGGTTTTCTGGCGTTCGCGGCCACGTGACTGCTCGAGTAGAGTGTATTCACACGCATTCAAATCTCGAGAGGACTTCTCATGACCGTCTACAACGTGGGTCTCATCATCGGCAGCATCGCGTCGGCATCCATCAACCGCCGGCTCGCGTCGGCGCTCGTGAAGCTCGCCCCTCAGGCCGACCTGAACCTCACCGAGATCCCCATCGCGCCGCTGCCGTTCTACTCGTACGACAACGACGGGTCGATCCCGGCCGAAGCGGCGGAGTTCAAGGCGGCGATCGAAGCAGCCGACGGCATCGTCATCGTCACTCCGGAGTACAACCGCTCGGTGCCCGGCGTCCTCAAGAATGCCCTCGACACCGCCAGCCGCCCGTGGGGCACGAACAGCTTCGCCGGAAAGCCCTCGGCCGTCATCGGCGCCTCGGTGGGCGCGATCGGCACGGCCGTCGCCCAGCAGCACCTGCGCTCGATCCTGTCGTTCCTCGCCTCGCCCGAACTGGCGCAGCCCGAGGGCTACCTGCAGATGCGCGATGGCCTCATCGCCGACGACGGCGACGTCACCGACGCCTCCACCGAGGAGTTCCTCCTGTCGTGGCTGAAGGCGGTTCACACGCACATCGCGAAGAGCCTGAGCACGGAGGTCTGACCCCGCGCGGAGGATGCGGCGCTCCGCTGCCCTACTGCGCGGCGGCGCGCTCGGCCTCCCGCGCCGTTTCCCGCGCTCGAAGGTCCTTGCGCAGGATCTTGCCGGAGGTCGACTTCGGGATCTGATCGATGAACTCGACGCGGCGCACCTTCTTGTATGGAGCGACGTTCTCGGCGACGAACGCCTTCACGTCCTCCTCGGTGAGCCCGGAGTCGGGCGCGGCGACCACGAACGCCTTCGGGATCTCTTCGTGGTCGTCGCCCTGCACCCCGATGACGGCGGCATCCAGCACATGCGGGTGGCTCAGCAGCATCGCCTCGAGCTCGGCCGT
>QFPD01000151.1 GCA_003248845.1 Microbacterium sp.
GCGCCCGCGTCGGTGACGCGCGGACGCCGACACCGACGCCGACACCGACGCCTCAGTCCAGCCGCTTCTCCCACGCGCCGCAGACCGTGCTCGGGGTGAAGCCCAGTGCCTCGTTGACATCCAGCATGGGGCGGTTCTCCTCGGCGTTGAAGGTCGAGATGCACGGCGACTCGGGGACGAGGTCGCGCCAGCGCAGGATGTTCGCGCACTTGACGACCGTGCCGAGTCGATGGCCGCGGTGCTCGCGCGCGACGAGCGTGCCCCACTGGTGCGTCGTGCGCGCCCGGTCGCGTCCGATGGAGAGTTCGTTGTACGCGACGATCCGGCCCGTCGGCGCATGCTGGACGGCAGCGACCGAGAGGAGGGTTCCCGCTTGCGCGAGGCGCTCGTCTCGGCGCTCGACGCGCGCGGCATCCCACACCTCCTCTGTCACGGTCAGCTCCCCCTTGGGGACATCGGTCGACATGCGCGACAAGACGAACGCGAAGCTCTCGCGCAGCTCAGCCGGCGTCGGCGGCGTGAACGTGACGAGCCGGTACTCCGGCCCGGCGACGGTGAGCGCCTCGGCGAGCATCTCCCGCACCCGGTCCAGAGGCCCGGTGAGGTCGAACAGGCTGTTGCGATCGACCTGCGCGAGGGAGAACCCGTGATCCAGATAGGTGCGCGCTGTCTCGTCGAGGGGCACCGACCCGACACCCGAGGGCGCGTCGAGCCGCCCGGCGCGGTCGTCGATGCGATGGATGGTGTACGTCTGCAGCGCCGTCCGCCCCATCGCTCGCGCCTCTGACTCCAGGCGTGCGAAGAGGGCCATCTCCACCGAGCCATCGCGGGCGTCCGCGGCGACGCCGAGCTCGAACTCGACCTCGCGCGCGTCCTCCTCGCAGGGAGCCTCGATGATCAGGGCACCGACGGCGCGGCCGGTGTCGTCGTGCGCGAGAAACCCGAGTCGGCGTCGGTCCGATTGGTCCTTCCAGCCGGGGAGTGCCTCCCTCGGGTAACTGCGCAGGTGATCGAGACCGATGTCGTGCTCCAGCGCGTCGCCGAGCAGAGTGATCATCACCGAGAACGGCGTCGGCTCGTCGCCGTCGAGCCGATCGGGGACGGGAACCGGAACGATCGTTGTCATGTCAGGACCTTCTGCCACGCGCCGTTGTAGGCGACGGGGACGAAGCCGATCGCCTCGTTGATGTCGAGCATGGGGCGGTTCTCCTCGGCGTTGTAGGTGATGACGCGCGGCGACTGCGGGGCGATCCGCGCGCGCCACGTCTCCAGGCCCGCACATTTGACGAGCTGTCCCAGGCGATGTCCGCGGTGCTCCTTCAGCACGAGCGTGTCCTCCTGCTGGCTCGCGCGGTGCGGGTCGGCCCCGATGACGAGCTCGTTGAACGCGACGAGGTCGCCGGTTTCAACGTGCTGGGCGGCCGTGACGAGCATGGTGCGGCCGCCGTCGACAATGCGTGCATCGTGCAGGGCGACCCGCTCGGCATCCCACGCCTCCTCGTCGAACTCGAGCGCACCCATCGGTGTGTCCGTCGACATCCGAGACTTCATCCAGGCGTAGCCGACGGTGTACTCGGGCGGAGTGGGCGCGGTCCACTGCACGATGCGATAGCCGGCGGCGGCGCGCTCCGCGGCGGCGCGTAAGCGCGCGACGGTGTCGATGGATGCCGCCAGGTCGAGCGCGCTTTCGCGCTCGACCTGTTCGAGCGCATATCCGTGTCGCAGGTAGAAGCGTGCGACGTGGTCTTTCGGAATCGATCCGTGACCCGTCGGCGCCGGGACTCGGTCGACGTCCCCACTCTCGTCGGGATGCGCGCCCCAGGACTGCAGGACGGTGCGGCCGTGTTCCCGTGCGGTCTGCTCGACCAGGGCGTACGCCGCCGACCCGATGCCCTGGCCCCAGTGCTCGCGGAGCAGTTCGATGAGCCAGAAAGCGCCGTGCGATCCGTCTTCGAGGGGAATGTCGACCGTCATTCGGCCGATCTGGCGTGCGTCTCGAAAGATCCCCCACGCGTGGCGGATCTGCTCCGAGCTCGGCTGATAGTGCGGCAGCAGCTCGGTCGGGTCGAGGGTGTCGTCGTCGCGACCCGTGAGCTCGCGTGCGATCTCATTGCGCACACGCGTGTACTCGGCGAACTCGGCGGCGTCCGCGGCATCCATCGATGCGGGAACGGTGAGCGGGCGGAACTCCACCCCGGGGATATCGGTCATGAGAGCGTCCTCAGTGATCAGGGGAAGGGGAGGGGAGGTGTGGACGGGCTGATGCGCCCGTCCACACCTCACAGGAACGGACGGACCTGCAGCAGGCGCTGCCAGTCCTGATCCCGCTGCAGGCGCTCGCGCTGAGCGAGCCGGATGCGGCGCTGGTCGTGGGCGGAAGCGTCGACGTGCGACGCGGAGAAGTTATGCATGAGCGGGTGCCTTCTGGTGGGGGTGCGCGAGCGTTCGGACCGAGCGGACGCGCGAGGAGACGTGCCGGGCTACGGCTGCGGCGTGCAACGATTCGACGTTGCGCCGATGGCGAGGTGTCGCCGGGGACGTGCGGGCGGCGTCACGTCCAACGCGGGACGGAGCTCTCCCGTGAACCGGTCAGACGGCCGTGGGAGTCGCGAGCGTGCTCGCGGCGCCGAAGGAGCGGGCCCCGGTGTACGCGACCGTGGGAGCGAATGCTCCAGTTGTTTCGATCTGCATCATCATGTCCGGGACCTCCTTTCTCGACTTCCGACGCGGTCTGTCACGTTAGACCCAACTCGACCGCCGCGTCAAGCGGGCGTCGGGCGCGCCGTCCGATAGCGTGGTGCGCACACGAGCCGCGGAGGAACCCCAGATGCACCTGAAGAGCCTGACGCTCAAAGGGTTCAAGTCGTTCGCGCAACCGACGACGTTCGCCCTCGAACCGGGCGTCACCTGCATCGTCGGGCCCAATGGTTCAGGGAAGTCCAACGTGGTCGACGCCCTCGCGTGGGTCATGGGGGAACAGGGCGCCAAGACCCTCCGCGGCGGCAAGATGGAGGACGTCATCTTCGCCGGCACCTCCACCCGCGGACCACTCGGTCGCGCCGAGGTGCAGCTGACGATCGACAACGGCGACGGGGCGTTGCCGATCGAGTACAGCGAAGTCACGATCAGTCGGACGCTGTTCCGCAACGGCACGAGCGAATACGCGATCAACGGGGAGAGCTGCCGCCTCCTCGACGTCCAGGAGCTTCTCAGCGATTCGGGACTCGGGCGCGAGATGCACGTGATCGTCGGACAGGGCCGCCTCGACAGTGTGCTGCAGGCCTCCCCGGAGGACCGGCGCGGCTTCATCGAGGAAGCGGCCGGCATCCTCAAGCACCGCCGTCGCAAAGAGAAGACCCTCCGCAAGCTCGAGGCGATGCAGGCGAACCTCACGCGGTTGAGCGATCTCGCGGGAGAGCTCCGCCGGCAGCTCAAGCCGCTCGGCAAGCAGGCTGAGATCGCGCGTGAGGCTGCCACGATCGCCGCGGTCGTGCGCGACGCGAAGGCGCGACTCTACGCGGCTGACCTCGTGGCCCTCCGCACCCAACTCGCCGACCATGCTCGCGGCGAGCAGGAACGTCACGCCGAGCGCCTCGTCCTCCAGGATCAGGCCGACCAGCTGAAGCTGCGGATCGACACGGTCGAGGCGCAGCAGCGCTCCGAGGCCGTGGATGCCGCGCGGGGCGTCTCGTTCGCGCTCGAGCGGGTTCAGGAGCGCCTGCGGAGCCTTTACTCGCTCGCGGGCCAACGGCTCGCCCTCCTCGAGGACGACGGCGCGCTCGCGATCGAGGTCGCAACGGTGAGCCAGGCAGCGATCGATGAAGCGCGCGCCGAAATCGATGAGATCGCGGCCGGCCTCGGAGATGCGCAGGATGCCGCGGCGGCCGCTGGTCGCGAAGTCATCCGCGCACGCGCCGAGCTCGACGCGCTCGACGTGGACATCGCTGCACAGAGCGCCCTCGTCTCGGAACACGATATGCGGATCACGAAGCTGCGCGGCGCGGCGGATGCCGCGGGGTCGCGCCTGGAGGCCGTGCGCGTGGCCGTCGATCGCGCGCAGAAGGCCCTGGACGCGGCGCTCGCCCGCCGCGCCGAGGCCGAGGAGGCTCTCGCCGGCGTGGACCCGACGCTGGCTCCCGAGGGGTCGGCCGGGGAGCACGCGGCGGAGTACGAGCGGGCACAGCGTGCTGCGTCCGCCGCGGAAGCGGACGTCACGGGGCTGCGGGACCGTCTCCACGCCGCGGAGCGTGAGCTCGAGTCGCTGACGGCGCAGTCGACCGCGCTCGGCCGCGCGCTCGATGTGCGCAATGCCGCCGCCGCCCTCATCGAGCGCGGCGGTCGCGGGGTGCGCGGACTCGTCGGAGACGCGGTGAAGGTCAGACCCGGTTACGAAGCGGCGATCTCCGCGGCCCTCGGCTCCCTCGCTGAGGGCGTTCTCGTCGACGACGTCGATGCCGCTCTGGCAATCGCGCGCATCGCCGCGGGCGAAGACCTCGGGCGCGTGGACATCGCGATCGCCGGTGCGGGCGCGACGACGCCGTCCCTTGCTGGGCTCGCCGGCGTGACACCGGCGGTCGATGTGGTCACGGCACCGGAGGGCGTGCGGCGAATCCTTGCATTCACCGCGATCGTGGACGACCTCGACGCCGCCTACGCAGCGGCAGCGAGCGTGGCGGCGCGCGAAGTGGGCGGTGCCGTGACGATCGTGACCCGTGCGGGCGAGATCGTCACGGAGCAGACGATTCGCGCCGGTGCGGGGGGCGGGCGTTCGCGACTCGAGCTCAGTGCCGAGCGTGACGCGGCCACGGCGCGGCTCGCCGAGATCCGCGTGGTCGTCGACTCACTGCGCGAAGCACTCGCCGATGCTCAGAGCGCATGGGAGGACTCGCGCCGTCACACACGTGAGTCGCTCCAGCGGCTCCGCGACCACGACGCCGCGCTGGCAGCACACGCGGAACAGGTCAATCGCGCCACGGTGAGGCACGAAGCCGCCGTCGCCGAGTGCGAACGTCTGGCCGCTGGTCTCGCCCAGGTCGAAGCGACCGTCGCGGATGCCGAGAAGGCCGCTCGCGATGCGACCGAGGCGCTGACGCGGGCTCAGGAGACACCTCGCCCGATTCTCGACGCGTCGGCCCGCGAGGGTCTCCTCGCGGCCCTGGATGTCACCCGAGACGCAGAGATGCGCGCCCGCCTCGACGTCGAGACGCTGAAGGAGCGCGTACGCGCGGGCGAGGCGCGAGTCGACCAGTTGTCCCGCCAGCGCGAGCGCGAGCGGGCCGCTGCCGAGGAAGCCGCCCGGCGCGCGGTGCTCCGGCGTGCGCAACGCGCGATCGCCGCCGAGGTGACGGACACGCTGCCCCCGCTGCTCGATTCCGTCGACCGGTCGGTATCGCAGGCCCGCGTCGAACTGCAGCTCGCCGAACAGGAGCGCACCGCGTTGACGGCCGAGCTGACGCAGCTGCGTGCACAGGATGCCGACGTGCGCGAGCGGCTCGCGAAGCTCACGGAGAGTGTGCACGGACTCGAGCTGCAGATGCACGAAAAGCGTCTGCACGTCTCGAGCCTCCTGGAGCGCGTGGCATCCGAACTCGCACTCGACGAGAATATTCTTGTTTCGGAATACGGCCCGGATCAGCTCGTTCCCCCCGCGGTCGACAGCGACGAACCACGACCGTTCGATCAGGCCGAGCAGCGACGTCGTCTGCAGGATGCCGAGCGCAAGCTCGGGCAACTGGGACGAGTGAACCCACTGGCGCTCGAGGAGTACGCCGCGCTGGAGCAGCGGCACGCCTTCCTCACGGAGCAGCTCGCCGACCTCGTGCAGACGC
>QFPD01000005.1 GCA_003248845.1 Microbacterium sp.
CGGAGACAAGTACGGTCGCCGCGTCGTCCTCATGATCACCCTGATCCTGATGGGCATCGCGACGACGCTCGTCGGCCTCCTGCCGACATACACCACGATCGGCATCGCGGCCCCGATCCTGCTGATCCTGCTCCGCATCCTGCAGGGCGTCTCCGCCGGAGGCGAGTGGGGCGGGGCGGTCCTCATGGCCGTCGAGCACGCGCCCCGCGCGAAGCGCGGCCTCTTCGGCGCGTCGCCGCAGATGGGTGTGCCGCTCGGTCTGCTCCTCGCGTCCGGCATCCTCGCGCTCATGGCGCTGATCGCGCCCGGTGAGGCCTTTCTGCAGTGGGGCTGGCGCGTGCCGTTCCTGCTGTCGTTCGTCCTGATCATCATCGGCTACTACGTGCGTCGGCGCGTCGAGGAGAGCCCGGTGTTCACCGAGCTCGCCGAGCGCAAGGAGGAGACGCGGATGCCGATCGTCCAGCTCTTCCGCAAGCACGCCCTGCTCGTGATCATCGCCGCGCTCGTCTTCGCGGGCAACAACGCGGTCGGCTACATGACCACCGGCGGGTACATCCAGCGCTACGCCACCGACCCCAAGGGCCCGATCGGCCTCGCTACAGCTGACGTGCTGGGCGCCGTCACCCTCTCGGCCGTCACGTGGCTGCTGTTCACGTTCCTGTCGGGGTGGATCTCCGACCGCATCGGTCGGCGTACGACCTACATCGCAGGCTGGATCATGCAGCTCGTCGGCGTCTTCCTCCTTTTCCCGCTCGTGAACACGGGTTCGATCGTCATGCTGACCCTCGGCCTCGTGATCCTCACCGTCGGCCTCGGCTTCACGTACGGGCCGCAGGCGGCGCTGTACGCGGAGCTCTTCCCGGCATCCATCCGCTTCTCGGGCGTCTCGATCTCGTACGCGATCGGTGCGATCCTCGGTGGCGCGTTCGCTCCGACGATCGCGCAGGCGATCGTGCAGGCGACCGGTTCCACGGTCGGCGTCACGTGGTACCTCGCCGGCATGACGGCGCTCGGCCTCATCGCCACGCTGCTGCTGCGCGACCGCAGCGGCATCCCGCTCGGGCCCGACCACGAGACCGAGCAGGCGAAGAGTCCGATCTACGGAGTCACGCAGGCCTGATCGCGACGAGGGGATGCCGGGGCGTGCGCCTCGGCATCCCCTCGGGCGTGGGTGTGCGCGTTCGGTCGGAGCGCGACGCTACCCGCCGAGCGCGCCGCGGATCGCCGCGGCGGAGAGTTCGAGCCTCGCCGCGAGCGCGGCCGGGTCGGCGGCGGTTCCGACGTGGACGACGGCGATCGCCGCGGGGCGATGCGGTCGCTGCGAGCCGCGCAGCCGCAGCGGCACCGCGACGGCCTGGACTGTCGGGATCACCTCGTCGTGGCTCGTCGCATAGCCGCGTTCGCGCGCCTCGGCGATCTGGGCGCGCAGCGCCGGCGCCGGATCGACGGGCCAGTCGGCCTCGGGGAGGGCAGCGAGGATCGCCTTGCTCGGCGCGCCCACCGTGATGGAGTGCCGCGCGCCGGGCCGCTGCGCGACCGACGCGATCGCGTGGCGCGGCTCGACGCTCGCGAGCGTGATGCACTCCTCGCGGTCGAGGACCGCGAGGAAGCATGTCATGCCGAGTTCGTTGGCCACCGCAGTCAGCTCGGGCAGCGCCTCGGCCTGCAGGTCGTGCGCGACGCCCGCCGCGAGCGCCGCGATCCGCGCGCCCAGAGCGAGCCGCCCGCTGGCGTCGCGGGAGACGAGGGCGTGGTCCTCGAGCGTTCGCAGCAGGCGGTAGGCGATCGAGCGGTGCACCCCCAGCTCGGCCGCGACCTCGTCGATCGTGAGGGGCGTGCGCGCGTCGGAGAGGATCTCCAGGATCCGGATGCCGCGACTGAGCGTCTGCGAGGCGGGTGCTTGTGTCATGGCATCCTTTTCGTATACGATCTGTTCAATAGTAGAACGTTGTGTTCTAATATAGAACACATGCTCCGCGACAGCAACCCTCGACATCGCCGTCCGAGGAAGGGATCGACAACGATGCAGTTCCACCACCACGGGTACGTCTCAGCCGACCCGCGCGTCCAGTCCGCTGCCGGAACCGGGATCGACCGCCCCGTGGAGATTCCCGACGAGGTCGACGTCCTGATCGTCGGGTCCGGGCCCGCAGGCATGCTGCTCGCGGCCCAGCTCTCGCAGTATCCGGGTGTCGTGACGCGCATCGTCGAGCGCCGCGACGGCCGCCTCGCGATCGGTCAGGCCGACGGCATCCAGCCGCGCAGCGTCGAGACGTTCCAGGCTTTCGGCTTCGCTGAGCGGATCGTCGCCGAGGCCTACAACATCGGCTGGATGAACTTCTGGGGCCCCGACCCCGCGGATCCGAGCCGCATCGTCCGGCGCTCGCGCACGGCTGATTACGCGTACGACATCAGCGAGTTCCCGCACCTCATCGTCAATCAGGCCCGTGTGCTCGACTACTTCGCCGAGGCCGCCGCACACGGGCCCGGCCGCATCGTGCCGGACTACGGTGTGGAGTTCCTCGGACTCACCGTGCCGGGCGACGAGAGCGCCCCGGTGGAGGTGCGCCTGAAGGATGCCGCCGGCGCCGAACGCACGATCCGCGCGCGCTACGTCGTCGGCTGCGACGGCGCGCGCAGCCGCGTGCGCGCGGAGATCGGGCGGGTGCACGTCGGTGACATCTCGCAGCACGCGTGGGGCGTCATGGACGTGCTCGTCGAGACCGACTTCCCCGACTGGCGCATCAAGTGCGCGATCAACGCCGAGGCGGGCAACATCCTGCACATCCCGCGCGAGGGCGGCTACCTCAGTCGCGTGTACGTCGACCTCGGTGCGGTCGCCGCAGACGACGACCACCGCGTGCGGCAGACGCCGATCGAGGAGATCATCCGCCGCGCGAACGAGATCCTCCACCCCTACACGCTCGACGTGCGGGAGGTCGCCTGGCACAGCGTCTACGAGGTCGGCCACCGGGTCACCGACGGCTTCGACGACGCGCACGGCACCGACCGCCTCCCGCGGGTCTTCCTCACCGGCGATGCATGCCACACCCACAGCGCGAAGGCAGGGCAGGGGATGAACGTCTCGATGCAGGACGGCTTCAACCTCGGATGGAAGCTCGGCTCGGTCGTGTCGGGCCTCGCCCCGGCATCCCTCTTGTCGACGTATGCCGCCGAGCGTCGCCCGGTCGCGCAGCAGCTCATCGACTTCGACAAGGAATGGTCGAGCCTCATGGCGCGAAAGCCCGAAGAGATCAGCGACCCCGAGGACCTCGCCACCTACTACCTCGCGACGGCCGAGTTCCCCTCCGGATTCATGACGCAGTACGCGGCGGACGGGGGCATCGTCGCGGGTGCCGGGCACCAGGACCTCGCGACGGGATTCCCGATCGGCAAGCGCTTCAAGAGCGCGCCCGTCACGCTCGCGGCGGACGGCAACGTCGTGCACCTCGGGCACCACGCGAAGGCCGACGGTCGCTGGCGGATCTACGCCTTCGCGGATGCCGCAGGCACGGCGCTCGCCGATTTCGCGGCCTGGCTCGGCGACGCGCCGGGTTCACCCGTCGTGCGGCACACGCCCGCCGGAGCCGACATCGACGCCGTCTTCGACGCGAAGGTGATCTACCCGGGGGGCTACGACGAGATCGACGTCACGCGGGTACCGGCGATCTTCCGTCCGCGCACGGGCCCGCTGCACCTCACCGACTGGGAGAAGGTCTTCGCCGCCGCACCCAACCGCTGGAACGAGACCGACATCTTCGCCGAGCGCGGCCTCTCACGAGGGGGCGTCGTCGTGGTCGTCCGGCCCGACCAGTACGTCGCCGCCGTGCTTCCCCTCGAGGCGACGGACGAACTGGCCGCCTTCTTCGACGCCTGGCTGCTGCCGCAGGGCTGACCCGGCCGCGCGATCGCTCTCAGTCGGCCTGGTCGACGCCGCGCAACCGCAGTTCGTCGATGTCGAGGTGGCCCTCGATCCGTCGGACGACGAGGTCGTCGATCGTGCCCTCGCGCCGCAACCGCTGCAGCACGGCGCGCTTGCGGTCGAGCACGGCCAGGCGCAGCCGCGTCGCCTCCTCGTGCCGGGTGATGGGCGAGCGCTGGGTCAGGTCGATGTCGTCGCTCGTCGCGATCATCTCGAGCGGCGAGGTCGGCGAGGCGGCAGCCGCCACTCCGCCCTCGGCGGTGGCAGCCCCGCCGCCCGCGGCGGCGCCCGTCGCGCCACGCCCGTCGTCCGGTGTCGCGAGCATGCTCTCGAGCTCGGCGATGGATGCCGCGTCGGCGCGGCTCTGCCGGGCGTAAGCGCGGGCGTTGGCGAGCTCGAGGTACTCGTAGGTCTCGCGACGCGCACGGTCGCGCACCTCGTCGCTGATGCCGTGCTCGGCGGCGAGGTCATCGAGCGCGGCGACAGCCGCGCCCGTGATCGTGCGCTGCGCCAGCTCGTACTCCTCCGCCGCGGTCTCATCCTGCGGCAGACGCGCCCAGCGCACGATCGCGGGCAGGAGCGGCCCCTGTACGAGCAGGCTCAGGAGGATCACCCCGCCGGTCACGAACACGACGATGTCGCGGCCGGTGAGTTCGCCGATGCCCGCGATGGATGCCGGCACCGAGAGCGCGATCGCGAGCGAGACGGCGCCGCGGAAACCGGCGAACGTGTTGACCACGCGTCCGCGGTGATGGCCGAAGCGCGGGGCTCCCGGCGGTCGCGAGAATGGCGCGGACAACGTCTGGAATAGATACCGGACGACGATCAGCGCGACCCACGTTGCGAGCGTGATCGCGACGAGGATGCCGAGCTGCCGGGCCGGCACGTCGTGCACGACGTACTGCACTTCGAGCCCGATGAGGACGAACAACGCCCCGTTGAGCAGGTAGACGCCGAACGGCCACGCCGACAGCGCCTGGCGGCGCGACGTCGCGGTCGTGATGCGCGCGTGCGACCAGGCCACGATGAGTCCTGCGAAGACGACCGCCAGAACGCCCGAGGCGCCGATGAGCTCGGCGAGGAGGAAGGCGACGAACGGCACGAGCAGGAGCGTGGTGTTGATGACGAGCGCGTGGCTCGCGCGCCGCAGCGCCAGGTAGGCCAACGCCGCCACCGCGATGCCGGCTGCGGCCCCGCCGAGGTACGAGAGGGCGATCATGCCCGTGATCGACCACCCTGTGACGTTCTCGCCGAGGGCGACCGAGAGGGCGATCGCGTAGAGCACGAGCGCCGTTCCGTCGTTCGTCAGGCTCTCGGCCTTGAGCTTCATGAACATGCGCTCCGGGAGCAGGCGCCCGAGGGCGGCGACCGCTGTGGCATCCGGAGGCGCCACGGCGGCGCCGAGGAGGAGCGCCGTGTGGAAAGGCACCCCGAAGAGGGTCGCGATCCACGCCACGGCGAACGCCGACGCGACGACGAGGAGGGTCGACATCGGGACGATGTAGCGCAGCGATCGGCGGACGGCGCGCAGCGACGTCGTGAGGCTCTCCCAGAAGAGCATCACCGGCAGGAAGAGGAGAAGCACGGTCTCGGGCGGCAGTTGGATGTCGCGCAGCGCCGGGACGAACCCGAGCAGCAGCCCGATGACGACGAGCACGAGGGGAGTCGCGATCCGCAGGCGCGGCGCGAGCACCGTCCCGACCAGAATCGCGAGCCCCAGCAGGACCGTGACTTCGAGACCTTCCATGGCATCCCTCCCCATCCACACTCAGTGTGCGCTCAGGGATCAGCGTTCTGCCAGGCTCTCGCATTCCCCGCCGGGTCGTGCGCGGCGCCGGCGGGCCCGCCGAAGAAGCCGGGCGTCAGGAGTTCACGCGGATGATCTCCTGCTGATACGGCGCGATGACGTCTCCCGAGATACGGCAGTCGAGGAGGAGATACGGCCGCTCGGATGCCGGGGTGGCTGTCCACTCGGCGAGCGCGTCGAGGTCGGCGAGGGTGCGGACGACCACTCCCCGGGCGCCCACGGACGCGGCGAGACCGGCGAAGTCGACCTCGGGGATCAGCATGGGCTCGCGGGCCAGGCCCTGCAGGCCGTAAAGGTTGACCTCGGCGCCGTAGGCCGCGTCGTTCCACACGACGGCGAGGCCGCGACCCCCCGCGACGCGCACCGCCGACTCGAGATCCGCGAGAGCCATGAGTCCGCCGCCGTCGCCCGTGGAGAGGACGACCGTGGCCTCGGGCTTGGCGAGTGCGGCGCCGGGGACCGACGGGAACCCGAGGCCGATCGACTGATAGGCGGTGCCGACCATCATCATGCGATCGGGCGAGGCGACGGGCCAGTACATGTTCGCCCAGCCGAGGAAGTGGCCGCCGTCGGTCACGACGACGCGGTCGCGCGTCGAGGCATCTGACTCCATCAGCTCGCCGATCCGCACCGCGACCGAGCGCGGGTCGAGCCGGCCGTCGGCCGCGCGGGCCTCACCGGCTTCGCGGGTGCGGGCGGCGGCGACCTCGTCGGCGCGCAGCCAGCGCTCGCGGACCGACTCGTTCGGCAGGCGCTCGAGCAGCGCCTCCGCGACGACGCGCGCATCGCCGCGCACGAAGCCGCCCACGTGCGGATGGGTCGCCGCGGGGGCGATGTCGATCTGGACGACGCGCGTGCCGGGTGAGAAGAGCTGCCCGAAGCGCATCGTGAACTGATTGAGGCCGGCACCGAAGACGACCGCGACGTCGGCGGTGCCGATGAGCTCCATCGTGGCCTCGGCGCCGAAACCGCCTGTGACGCCGAGGTCGAACTCGGGGCGGGGGAAGATCCCGCGCCCGAGCGCGGTCGTCGCCGTCACGGCGCCGACCTGGTCGGCGAGGCGGCCGAGCGCGTCACCCGCGCCGGCGAGCCACGCGCCGCGGCCCGCGAGAAGGACCGGACGCTCGGCGGATGCCAGCGCGCGGGCGAGCTCGTCGACGGCCGCGGCGGCGAACGGCGACGCCGGGGCGAGCGGCTCAGGAAGGTGCGGTTCGGGGAGCGCTGCGGCAGCAGGGACCGCCCCTGCGTCGAGCTTGGCGACGTCGTAGGGGATCGCGAGCACCGTGGGGACGCGGTAGGACAGGGCGTGCTCGATCGCGATGACGGTGGTCGCGGCGGCATCCGCTCGCCCGACGGTGTACGTGCGCGCACCGACGGCGGAGGCGAGCGCGATCTGGTCGACGTCCCACGGGCGGGGGCCGGAGGTCGGCTCGTCGCCGACGACGAGGATGAGCGGCATGTGCGCCTGCACGGCCTCGGCGAGGGCGGTCAGCGTGTTAGTGAAGCCTGCGCCGTACGTCGCGGTCGCCGCGGCGAGGCGTCCCGACGCGCGGAAGTAGGCGTCGGCGGCGACGACGCCGCCCGCCTCGTGGCGCATCGCGGTGTACTGCACGTCGGTGGAACGCTCGAGAGCGTCGAGGAAGTGCGCGTTGCCGTTGCCCATGACACCGAAGACGTGGTCGACGTGGCGGGCGAGGGTCTGGGCGACGTGCGCGGAGACGGTGGGCATGGGGGCTCCTGGGAGGCGAGGACGGTGAGAGATTCCGTATATGTCTCGCGTGCCCCTTTTTCGAGCACCGGCGCGCGTCATCGCGCGCCGGACCCTCCGATTGTAGCGAGGGCGGCCGCCGCCCTGCGCCTCCCCGTGCGGTGTCGGCGGGGCGGGCCATGATGGGGTGATGGATGTCCACGAGCTCCGTGCGGCGCGGCTGCGCGCCCATCGCCTGACGGCGCCCGCGACGAGCGTCGGCGAGGCGGCCGCGCACATGCTGGCCGTCCAGGCGCAGGAGTTCTGGGGCGGCAGATGGGCGCTCGGGGCGCGCGCGGCCGGCGCGCCGACCCTCTCCGATGTCGATGCGGCGTTCGACGCCGGCGCTCTCGTGCGCACGTGGACGCAGCGTGGCACGATCCACATCATCCCCGCCGTCGACCTCGCGTGGGTGCTGTCGGTGACGAGTGATCGCCAGCAGCGCTCCGTGCCCGGGCGGCTGCGCGAGCTCGGCATCGACGACGACCTGCTCGCCCGCGCCGAACGCGTCGCGCGCGACGCCCTCCGGGGCGGGGAGCGGCTGACCCGCGCGGAGCTGTTCGACGTGTGGGATGCCGCGGGAATCGACCCGAACGGTCAGCGCGGCGTGCACGTGGTCCGCATGCTGTCGCTGCGGTCTGTTCTGGTGCACGGTCCGATCGTCTCCCGGGGCGACGGTGCGCCGACGCGGCAGCAGTATCTCGTCCTGGCCGACGAGTGGATCACGGCATCCGCCGCACCCGCCGATCCGCCGGCGGAGTTCTTCGTGCGCTACATCGAGGGGCACGGTCCCGCGACGGCGGACGATTTCGCGTGGTGGTCGGGGCTGCCGCTCGGAGTCGCCCGGGGCGCGGCCGCGGCATCCGCGACGCGCCTCGACGACCTCGGCGATGGAGTCTTCCAGGGGCAGCGGCCTCCCGCGGTCGACCCGGCTGTCCCGCGCGTTCTCGCGTTGCCGTCGTTCGAGGAGTCCTACCTGTCGTACCGCGATCGCACCGCCGGGATGCCGCCGGAGGTGGCGCGAGCGGTCGGTCCGGGTGCGAACGGCATGGTGCGCCCCCTCCTCGTCGCCGACGGCGAGATCATCGGCGTCTGGACGCACTCGCTCGCGGTCGGCCGACACGTGGACGACCCTGTGCCCGAGCTTCTCGTCCTCGGCGCGGCGACGAACGCCGAGGTCGCCGCAGCCCTCGACCGGTACCGCCGCTTCATCACCGGCTGACGGGCGCCGCGGTCAAGCGAACAGCCCCGCGCCGATGTACGACCCCTTCGCGGCGCCCGGTGGAACCGCCCACAGGCCCGACCCGATGTGGGTCACATACTCGTTCATGAGGTCGGTCGACAGCGCTTTCTGCAGTCCGATGAACTGCGCGGGGGAGCGCTGGTAGGAGAGGAAGAACAGGCCGGCGTCGAGACGCCCGAGCTCCGTGTTGCCGTCGACGTAGTTGTAGCCGCGCCGAAGGATGCGCGTCCCGTCGTTGAAGTCGGGGTGTGCGAGACGGACGTGACTGCGCGCGTCGATCGCCGTCGAGCCGGAGGCGGACGACGCCGTCGAGGTCGCAGCGAAGTCGGGTTCGGTCTGCTCCGAACCCCCCGACAGCGGGGCTCCCTCGCCCTTGGTGCGCCCGACGATGCGTTCCTGCTCGGCCAGGCGCACGCGGTCCCACACCTCGAGGTGCATCGCGATCTTCCGTGCCACGAGGTACGAGCCGCCCGTCAGCCAGGACGGCTCGTCGGCAGAGCCCACCCAGACGTGCTCCTCGAGGGCGGCGGTGTCGTCGGCGAGGATGTTCGCCGTGCCGTCCTTGAATCCGAAGAGGTTCCGGGGCGTCGCCTGCGCGGCCGTCGTCCTGGACGTCTTGCCGAAGCCGAGCTGCGACCAGCGCAGCTTCGCTCGCCCGAAGGCGATCCGACTGAGGTTGCGCACGGCATGGACGGCCACCTGGGGGTCGTCGGCGCACGCTTGGACGAACAGGTCGCCGCCCGAGTTCTGCGGGTTCAGGTCGTCGCCGAGAAAGGGCGGCAGCTTCTCGAGCAGCGGGGGCCGCTGCGCGGCGAGACCGTAGCGGTCCTCTCCCGTCTCGGTCTGGAAGAGCGTCGGGCCGAACCCAATCGTGATCGTCAGACCGTTCGCCGGCAGCCCCAGCGCTTCGCCCGTGTCGTCCGGCGGTGCCTCCGGAGACCCGCCCACGGCGCCGGTCGCGCTCACGTCGAGCCCCTGCGACATGCGCGCTGCCGCGTACGACCAGTCCTGCAGCAGCTCGATGAGGTCGTCGCGGTTGGTGCGCGCCGCCATGTCGAACGCCGCGAAGTGCAGGTGATCCTGGACAGGAGTGGTGATCCCCGCCTGGTGCGCGCCGAAGAACGGGAAGACGGATGCTGCGGCATCCGCACCGCGACTGCGCCCGACGGCGACGCCCGCCGTCGACCCGGCGCCAGCGCCCAGGGCCAGCCCCGCAGCGCCCACGCCGGCGGCGAGGCCCAGCAGTCCGCGTCGGCTGAGGCCCGGTACCGGTGCGGGCGACTCTCCGGCCGGGCCTGTGGCCGCGGCATCCGTCTCGTTCGTCATCACTCCAGAATGGTCGACGTCAGCTGGGAGAGCGGCTCGGCGAGCGCGTTGATGAGATCAGTGAACTCGCGCTTGTCGGCCTCGGTGAGCTCCCCGTAGGCGACGAAGCCGGCGCCGAGCGACCCGTGCGTCGCCAGGGACGCGTCGAGGTCGTCGTACCCCTGCTGGATCTTCGTCACGAGGGCCGCGCCCTTCTTACCGGATGCCGTGGCGAAGTCCTGAACGAGGGAGAAAGCCATCTTCGAGCCCTCGACGTTCGCGGCGAAGTCATAGAGGTCGGTACCGCTCCACCAGTCCTCCTCGCCGGAGATCTTCCCGGTCGCCACCTCGTCGAGGAGCCCGATCGCCCCGTTCGAGATGCCGCCGATCCCCTGTGCGGCGAGGGCGTCGGTGAAGTCCTGCGAGTGGACGTAGGTGTTCAGCTCGGCGACGTCGGCGACGAGCTGGTCGGCGTAGGACGCGCGCTCCGCCGGGGTCGACGGCTGCCAGTCCTTCCATGCCGGGGTCTCGCCGTCGGCGTTGAGGGCGTCCTGCGCGGGGACCCACAGGTCCTTCTCGATGCGGTGGAAGCCGGTCCACTCGAGGCCCTCTGCAACGGCATCCACTTCGCGGTAGTCGATCCGCGGGTCGAGGTCGCCGAGCGATTCCGCCACGGGTTCGATGCGCTCGTAGAACGCGCGGGTGGTCGGGAAGAGCGTCCTCGCCGTGGCGTCGTCGCCGGAGGCGTACTCCGTCGTGAACGCGTCGACCGCCGGCACGAGCTGCTCCACCTGGTCCTTCACGAACGCGGCGTAGAGATCGACGGCCTTCTGCTTCTGCTCGGCGTCGTCGCCGGTCGCGGCGATCTTCTCGCCCGACACGGTGAACGACGCCTTGCCGACGCCTTCGCCGACCATGCCGGGCTTGCAGAGCGTGTAGTAGTCGCCCGGCTGTGCGACGACGGTGAGGCTGCGCGAGGCGCCGGGGGCGATGTTCTCCACTTCGCCGACGATGCGCAGCCCGTCCTCGGCGAGCAGGTAGAACTCGCTCACGTCCGATCCGGCGTTCGTGACGTCGAAGGTCAGCGTGCCGCTCGTGGCCGTCGCCGTCGACACATCGCAGGCGCTGTCGGTCGAGGAGACCGTGAGGGCCCCGGATGCCGCGGCATCCGTCTTCGCGACGCAGCCCGCGAGGGCGAGGGCGAGAATCCCCGCGCTCGCGACGGCGGCCAGGGTGCGGGTCGGGGTCATGATGCTCCTTGCGGATGAGGGATGGAGGGGTCGGGTTGTGCGGCCACCTGCCGCCCGACGGTCGTCGTCGGCCGGCGACGGAGCCCGCGCACGAAGATCGTGCCGACGACCGCGAGGTAGAGCACCCACGCGATGACCTGGAGCCAGGTCATCTGCGGCATGAAGCCGATCGTCGCCTGGAGGAGCGCGGCGAGAGGGGATGTCGGCGGGATCGCCGCGCGCAGATCGAACGCCCAGCCGAACGGGAATGCCGCCCATCCGGTCGCGACGGCTCCGGTGGCGTCGATCGGGGCGAGGGCCGTGAACGGGCCGGGAAGGGCGCCGGCCTCCTGCAGGTCGTGGATCGCGTACGCGAGCACCCCGGCCGCGACGACGACGAGGAAGGCGCCGGTCCACGCGAAGAAGACGCGGAGGTCGACGCGCACCATGCCGCGGGCGAGGAGCCACCCGAGCACGACCGCGGCGGCGAGGCCGAGCAGAGCGCCGAGGAGCGTCGAGGGTGTGTCGCCGAACGACTGCACCATCGACCACAGCAGCAGGGTCGTCTCGATGCCTTCGCGCGCGACGGAGATGAACCCGATCGCCACGATGGCCCAGGCGCCGCCGGTGGACAGTGCGCGGTCGATTCCGCCCTCGAGCGTGCGCTTCATCGTGCGCGCCGTCTTCTGCATCCAGAAGATCATCCAGGTCACCATCGCGACGGTGAGGAGGGAGAGGATGCCGCCGAGGAGCTCCTGCGCCTCGAAGGTCAGCGCGTACGAGCCGAACGTGAGAACCGCCCCGATGCCGAGGGCGAGTGCCACGGCGAGAGCGATGCCCGCCCACATGCGGGGGAGGACGTCGCGGCGGCCGATCCGGGTCAGGTAGGCGACGAGAATGCCGACGACGAGGGCGGCTTCGAGGCCTTCGCGGAGGCCGATCAGGAAGGTGGCGAGCACGGGTGCGGGTTTCGGGAGGATGGTTAGGTTAGGTGTACCTTAGGAACGCATCGACAGTACACCCGACGGCGTCGTCCGACCAAGACCGGTCCTCGTGCGCTACTCCTCCGCGTGCCGGTCGAGGAAGGCATAGACCTCGCCGTCGTCGACCCCGGGGAAGGCCCCGCGCGGCAGCGGCGAGAACATCTGCATGTGCACGCGCGCGCTCGGCCAGGCCTTGCCGTCCCAGCGGTTCGTGAGCTCGGCATCCGGCCGGCGGCAGCACGCTTCGTCGGGGCAGGTCGACGTCGCCCGCTTCTGGGTCTCACGACCACGGAACCAGCGAGCGTCGTCGAAGGGGACGCCCACGGTGATCGAGAACTCGCCGTCTCCCGTCTTGCCGGTCTGGCTCGAGCACCAGAACGTCCCGGCGGGCGTGTCGGTGTACTGGTAGTGCTCCACGGTGCGGTTCTGCTCGCCGAATGCGGCGCGAGCGGCGAAGCGCCGGCACACGATCTGGCCCTCGACCGACCCGGTGACATCCATCGGCAGCGGCAGGTCGTCGTTCTCGTAGACGCGATTGATCGCGCCGGCACCGTCGACGCGCAGGAAGTGCAGGCGGATGCCGAGGTGTTCCGTGAGGAGGTTCGTCATGCGCATCGCCGCAGCTTCGTGCGTGACGCCGAAAGCGTCGCGGAAGTCCTCGACGGCGAGGTCGCGATCCTTCTTCGCCTGAGAGAGGAAGGAGACCGCCGCGGTCTCCGGCAGCAGACAGCATGCCGCGTAGTAGTTGATCTCGAGGCGCTGCTCGAGGAAGTCGGCGTAATCGGTGGGTGGCGTATGCCCGAGCAGGCGGTGTGCCATCGCCTGCAGCGCCATCGAGCGCAGGCCGTGCCCGCCGGGGATGGACGCCGGGGGCAGGTAGATCCGTCCGTTCTCGAGGTCGGTGACCGAGCGCGCCGAATGCGGCAGATCGTCGACGTAGATGAGCTCGAACCCGAGCTGCTGGGCCATGATGCTCACGGTGCGGTGCGTGAGCGCACCCGAGGTGTGCCCGGCGGCGCGCAGCTGCTTCTCCGCGAGCTGCTCGATCTCGGGCAGATAGTTGTTCCGCTCGCGCATCCGCAGGCGCAGCTCGGTGTTGGCGCGGCGCGCCTCCTCGGGCGTCGCGATCGCCTCGCGTTCGCGGCGCTGCAGTTCGCGGTGAAGCCCGAGGACGGCCTCGATCGTCTCGTCGGAGGTCGTCTTCGTGACACGCACAGGTGGGATGCCGAGGCGTCGGAACACCGGCGAGCCCTGCGCCCGTTCGAGGTCGAGCTCGAGTGCGGCGCGTCGGTTCGGGGGTTCGGGGGAGAGGAGGTCGGTCACGTCCGTGCCCGTCGCCTGAGCGATCGCCTGCAGCAGCGAGAGCTTGGGCTCGCGCTTGCCGTTCTCGATGAGGCTCAGCTGGCTGCCCGCGACACCCACGATCGCGCCGAGTTCGTCGAGGGTCAGCGCGTGCGCGACGCGGTGGTGGCGGATGCGGTGGCCGAGTGTCGAGAGTTCCAGGGCGGAGGCAGGCATTCCTTGAGTATAGCGAAAGAATCAGAATTCTTGACGACGCTCCTCGGGGTAAACGGTGGGGAAAGCGGCGCAAAGTGGAACAAGACCACTCGTTTGAAGGAGCTGACATGGCCATCGCCGACCTCTTCACCCGCCCCACCGCCGATTCCCTGGACGGCACCTCGCACGAGGCGTCGGCCTCCCGCGCCCCGGGCGGCCGACCCGCGCTCGCCGGCGCAGGCCTGGAGGAACTCGCCGCGTGGGTGGACGAGATCGCCGCGCTCACGCAGCCCGCGCGCATCCACTGGGTCGACGGTTCGCGCGCCGAGAACGAGGCTCTCCTGCGCCAGCAGGTCGACGAGGGCAAGCTCATCAAACTGAACCCCGAGTGGCGGCCGGGTTCATACCTCGCGCGCTCGCACCCGAGCGACGTGGCCCGCACGGAGCGGCGCACCTTCATCGCCTCCGAGCGTGAAGAGGACGCCGGCCCCACCAACAACTGGGCGAGCCCCGCCGAGATGCGGGCGACCCTCACGCCGCTCTTCGAGGGGTCGATGCGCGGGCGCACGATGTACGTCGTCCCGTTCTCGATGGGCGCCGTCGGCGGCCCGCTGTCGCACATCGGCGTGCAGCTCACCGACTCCGCCTACGCGGTCACCTCGATCGGCATCATGACCCGCGTCGGCACGGAGGTCCTCGAGCAGATCGCCGCGGGCAAGCCCTGGGTCAAGACCGTGCACACGGTCGGCGCGCCCCTCGAGCCCGGCCAGGCGGATGCCGCCTGGCCCTGCAACGACGAGAAGTACATCGTGCACTACCCCGACACCCTCGAGGTGTGGTCGTTCGGGTCGGGCTACGGCGGCAACGCCATCCTCGCGAAGAAGTGCTTCGCCCTCCGCATCGCGTCGGTCATCGGTCGTGACGAGGGGTGGCTCGCCGAGCACATGCTGCTCATCCGCGTCATCTCGCCCGAGGGGCAGAAGTACCACCTCGCCGCCGCTTTCCCCTCGGCGTGCGGCAAGACCAACCTTGCGATGCTGCGGCCCACGATCCCCGGCTGGCGCGTCGAGACTCTCGGCGACGACATCGCGTGGCTGCGCCCGGGCGAGGACGGCCGCCTGTGGGCGATCAACCCCGAGGCGGGCTTCTTCGGCGTCGCGCCGGGCACCGGCGAGTCGACCAACGTCACGGCCGTCGAGACCCTCTGGGGCAACACGATCTTCACGAACGTCGCGCTTCGGCCCGACGGAGACGTCTGGTGGGAGGGACTCACCGACGACGTTCCGGCCGAGCTCACCGACTGGGAGGGCAAGCCCTGGACCCCGGCGTCCGGCCGGCCCGCCGCGCACCCGAACTCGCGCTTCACGGTCAGTGCCGCGCAGTGCCCGCAGATCGCCCCGGACTGGGACGCTCCCGAGGGGGTGCCGCTCGACGGCATCCTGTTCGGCGGTCGCCGCGCGACCAACGTGCCGTTGGTCGTCGAGGCCACCGACTGGACGCACGGTGTCTTCCTCGGCTCGAACATCTCGTCGGAGCGCACCGCGGCCGCGGAGGGAACGGTAGGGGAACTGCGTCGCGACCCGTTCGCGATGCTGCCCTTCTGCGGCTACAACATGGCCGACTACTTCGGACACTGGCTCAAGGTCGGGCAGCAGCTGCGGTTCGATCGCGCTCCGCGTGTGTTCCAGGTGAACTGGTTCCGCAAGGGCGAGGGCGGCAAGTTCCTGTGGCCCGGGTTCGGCGACAACGCACGCGTGATCGACTGGATCATCCGCCGTATCGAAGGCAAGGTGTCCGCCGTCGACAGCCCGATCGGCCGCCTCCCCGAGACGAGCGACCTGAACCTCGACGGCATCGATGTCCCGCAGGAGGATCTCGACGCGCTCTTCGAGGTCGACCCCGAGCTGTGGCTGCAAGAGACCGATCTCACCGAGGACTTCTACCGCACCTTCGACGGCCGGGTCCCCGCTGCGCTGTACGCGGAGCTCGCCGCGCTCCGCTACCGACTGAAGCTCGCGCAGGCGGTCTGAGCACCGGCCTCGCGCGAGGCCACCGTGCGGGTGGGTCGAATCACGCCGACGTGATCCGACTCACCCGCACGGTCACCTGTGCGTCGGGGGTCCGGAGTGCTTCCCGCACGCTCGCGGCGACCCGCTCGGCGATGTCGCCGACCCGGCCGCCCGCGATGCCGATGCTCACGGTCGCTTCCCACGTCTCCCCGCGTCGCTCCACGAGGCTGTACGTCGTCGTCGCCGCTGCCACCGCTCCTCCGAGGCGCCACAGCCGTTGCGGCAGGCTGCGCGCGAAGTACAGCTCTTCGACACCGGGCACGGAGCGGGCGGCGGCATCCACGTCGGCTTCGACACGTACCGCCGGATCGACCGCGGGATCGACCGCCGGGACCACCTCTTCGGGGATGATGGACGGGTCGCTCATCGCTCCTCCTCCGTCGGCCGCACCGAGTCGACGACGACGTCGATCGCGCCCACCGCCCAGTCCGTGTGCTCCTCCAGCGCACGCCGCACCCGCGCGCGCACGTCGTCGGCGACCGTGACGAGACGGGTTCCGTACAGCGCACTGATCGTGAGGCGCACCTCCAGTCGTCCGCCCATTCCCGTCGCGGCGTCCGCCTCGAGTTCGACCTGCACCCGCTCCACGAGCACGCCGGCGACGGCATCGCCCGCTTCGCGCACGAGACCCCGCACGGCGCCCTCCGTCACCACGACGCGGACGGGCGCCGCGTCTACGACGGGCAGATCCCGACCCGCCCGCGACTCCCGGGCCACCTCGCCGAGGATCTGCTGGAACCACGATTCCGGCACCTCGCGCGGTGCGTCGTGCTCGACGAGCTCGCGCGACAGCGCTCCGAGCCGGCTCATCGAATCGAGCATCGCGCGGCATTCCGGGTCTCCGTCGATCTCGGGGATCGCAGGGGTCCGCCCCCGCTCCTCATACGCAGCGAGCTGTTCGAGGGTGTGCCCCGACGCGCCGATCGTTTCCGTCATGTCGCCCGTCACCTCCACTCCTGCATACGCTCGTAGATCGTCGCTCGCGCTCGCGCCAGTCGTCCTCGGACGGCGGTCTGCGAGACGCCGAGCTCGCGTGCGATCTCGTCGTAGTCGTAGCCGCTCACCTCTCGCAGCAGCCACACCGCGCGCTGCGCCGACGGCAGGTCGTCGAGCACGCGACGGAGCATCTCCAATTGGGAGGATGCCACGGCGGACTCCTCCGGCCGCGGCTCACGCGCCTCGGGCTCGGCGGTGTCGATCGGAGACGACGGTCGGTGAGACCGCAGCCGATCCGTCGCTTTGCGCGCGACGATCGTCGACATCCAGGCGCGTACCCGGCTGGGTTCGCGCAGTTCCGGGAGCTGGCGCCAGGCGACGATGAGCGCTTCCTGCACGCAGTCGTCGGCGTCGGCGCGCGACCCGAGCATTCTCGTCGCGAAGCCGATCAGATAGCTGCTGTGGCGTCGGACGAGGACGGCGAACGCTCGCTCATCGCCGTCCGCGGCGCGCTCGGCGAGGATCGCGTCCTCGACATCACCGAGTGTGTCCACCGTGCTCCCCGTTGCCGTCCCCGCGGACGCGGCTGCGCCGCATCCGCATCCGAATCTCGCATGTGGATCGCGCGCGATGCGAGGGGTTGCCGCCGGAGGGCGCGTGCGGTAGCGCGCGGCCCGGGTGTTCAGCGAACTGCCAGGAAACCGAGCGTGACGAATCGTGCCCGTCACCCGTCATACCCGTGAACGACCTCTTCGAGAGGCGCAGGAAAGGAATCGCATCATGGCAGCTACGAACACCCCCACGACGTCCACCTCGTCGACCACCGTCATCGCGGGCGGCGGCAAGACCGTCATCGTCGACCCGGTCATCGCGAAGATCGCCGGTATCGCGGCCTCGTCGGTGCCCGGCGTACACGCCCTCGGCGGCGGAGCGGCCCGCGTGATCGGCTCGATCCGCGAGGCCGTCGGCGCGAAGGACCTCGGTCAGGGCGTGAACGTCGAGGTCGGCGAGACACAGGTCGCCGCTGACATCACGATCGTCGCCGAGTACCCCGAGCAGCTGCAGCGCGTGGCATCCGGTGTGCGCGCCGCCGTCGCCGATGCCATCACCGAGCTCGCCGGCATGGAGGTCACCGAGGTCAACGTCACCATCGTCGACGTCCACATCCCCGGCGACGACGAGACCGCTCCCGAGCCGGAGCGCGTGAAGTGACCGGGACGTCTCCGACGGTCTGGGGCGCGGCGGCGGGCGTGATCCTCGCGTTCGCCGCCCTCGCCTTCGGGTTCTGGGGCATGATCCTCGTCGCCGTGCTCGGCGCGATCGGCGCGCTCGTCGGGGCAGCGGTGTCCGGCCGCATCGACCTGCGTGCCGCCGTGGATGCCGCGCGGGGCCGGCGGGTGGGCTGAACGTGGACGCGGCATCGCTCCCGGGCACCGTCACCATCGCTGCGCGGGCGTACCAGCGCATCGCGCAGGCCGTCCTCGCCGAGGAGCTCCGTGTGCCGCCGCGTGAGGTGCGCGCCCGTGTGCGCGACGAGCGCGGCGCGCTCGGGCTCGAGCTCGAGAGCGGAATCCCCGACGACGACGCGTCCGTGGCGATTCGGGCAACGGACGCGCGGGCACGGACGGCGGAGCGCACGGCGGAGCTCACCGGAGCGCGCGTGGCGAACGCCCGACTGCGCATCACCCACCTCGTTTCCACACCACACAGGAGGCTCTCGTGACCGATCGGATCACCTCGCCGTCGGCAACCGCGCTGACGACGGCGCCGCAGCCCACGGGCGCGGCCCGCGGCGCCGCACGGCGCCTGCGCGGCCGTTCCCGGAGCGTGTGGGCGTCCGTCGCGCTGCTTCTCGCGGCTGCGGCGGCGGGGCTCCTCGGCGCCGAAGCCGCGCTGTACGCGCTCGGGCGTCCGCCCTTCTTGGCGTCGCCCGAGCAGATCCGTGCGGCGCTCCGCGACGGTGGCACCCCCGCCGTCGTCGTCGCGGCGACCGCGACGGTGCTCGGCCTCCTGAGCCTGTGGGGTGCGGTCGCTCCCGGCCGCACCCACCGACGTGCTCTCACCGCCGGGCGTGCACCGCTCGTCGTG
>QFPD01000152.1 GCA_003248845.1 Microbacterium sp.
AGGTGATCATGATCGCCGCGATCGCCGCGAACAGGGCACGCGCGAGTTGCAGGTGTCGCACGGCGAAGGTGCGCGTCGAGGCGTCGGTCACGTGGAGCTCATCCGGACGGGAAGAAAAGGACCTCCCCAGTCTAGGCGCGTTCCTCCGGAGCTCCGGCCGCGGTGGCGACGAGGTCGCGCAGCTTCGCCCGCACGGCATCCGTCACCTCGACGACGGCGTAGGTCACGGCCCACATCGCGCCGTCGTCGAGCTGCGCGGCATCCTGAAAGCCGACGGTGCCGTAGCGGGTTTTGAACTTCGCCGCCGGCTGATAGAAGACGACGACCTTGCCGTCCTTCGCATAGGTCGGGAAGCCGTACCAGGTCTTCGGAGCGAGGTCGGGCGCGACGTCGGCGACGATCTGGTGGAGCGTGACCGCAACCTCCTTGTCGATGCCGGTGAGCGCATCGATCGCGGCGATGCAGTCCTCGTACTCCTTCGCCGTCTTCGCGGCGCCCTTCAGGCCCTTGTCGGCGCGGATCTCCGCCGCGCGCTGCTTCATCGCGGCGCGCTCGTCGGCGCTGAACCCGCTCTTCGTGTCGGTCATGTCAGTGTCCGTTCTCGGTGGGCGCGCTGTCGGTCGCGCGGTTCTGCTGGATGCGAATGAGATTGCCCGCGGGGTCGCGCACGGCGGCGTCACGGATGCCGTAATCCTGATCGATCGGCTCCTGCACGACCGAGCGACTGGTAGCCGACCGCGAAGCACACGTCGGTGACCGACAGGTCGGTCGTCCGGAGCAGCGTCATGGCGCGCTCGATCCGACGCGTCATGAGGTACGCGTAGGGCGTCTCGCCATACGCGAGCACGAACTGGCGCGACAGATGCCCCGCCGAAAGGTGCACGTCGCGCGCGAGAGAGGCGATGTCGAGGGGCTGCGCGTACGAGCGGTCCATCCGGTCACGGACACGCCGCAGCCGAGCGAGGGTGTCGAGGTCATGACGGGTCGTCACGGCCAGTCCGTCACGGGCGTCACGCGCGTGCGCGCAGCGCCGCGATGATGCGGAGGACGGCGAGCGTGCGCTCTTGATCGGGCGCCGGGTCCTCGCCGCGCACGAGCGTCGCGAAGCGCTGCACCTCGTAGACCATGTTGTTCGCGGCCGCCTCGACCCGCTCGGCGGTGTGCGACGCGGCCGCGTCGCCGCGGGCGCGCAGCGACAGCGCGATCTCGCGCGGCGCGGTCACCTCGTCGAACGTAATCGTGCCCCACTCGCCCTGGATCTCGTTGGGCCGGTGCGAGACGCCGATCTTCGAGAACGAGACCTGCGCAACGGTGTCGGGGTAGCCGAGGACGGCGGCGCCCGCGCCGTCGGCTCCCGTGGCGATCTCGACGAGATGACCCGTGGCGGATGTGGGCGCGCCGAACAGGTGGATGGCGGCGCTCAGCGGGTACACGCCGAGGTCGAAAAGTGCGCCGCCGGAGAGCTTCGGGTCGAAGATGTTCGGCGTCTCGCCGCGGAGGACGAGGTCGTAGCGCGCCGAGTACTGCGACTGCCCGAACGAAACGAGCCGCACCGGGCCGACCTGGGGAAGCATCTCGGCGACGCGCCGCAGGCCGGGGTCGTAGACGTTGCGCATGCCTTCGAAGACGACGACGCCGTGCTCGCGTGAGAGCTGGACGAGGTCCGCGAACTCCTCCGCCGTCGGCGTCGCCGGCTTCTCGAGGAAGACGTGCACACCGGCGGCGATCGCGCGCCGCGCCTGTTCGGCGTGGGCTCCGTTGGGCGATCCGACGTAGACGGCGTCGATGTCGCCGGAGCGGACCAGCGCGTCGAGATCGGTCGCGGTGCGCGGCACGCCGATCCGGTCGGCGAAGGCGCGACCGCGCGCGGCATCACGAGAGAAGGCGACGTCGATGCGGATGCCGTCGCCGCCGGCGTCCGCCGCTCGGACGGCGTCGGCGAAGCGCTCCGTGATGGTGCTCGTGCCGATGGTGGCGACACGGATCGTGTCGGTGCGGGTCACCGGGTCTCCTCCTGCAGGAACGCGATCGCCTGCTCACGGAAGACGCGCGAGCCCGGGGCGTTGAAGTGGTGGCGACCGGGGATCTCGAGGAAGCGTCCCTGCGGCGTCGCCGCCGCGAGCGCGCGGGAGCCCGGGATGATCGCATCTTCGGAGCCGGTCGCGAACAGCACGGGCTGCTGCGGGGCGTGCGCCGGGTCGGGATCGACTGTCTTCGACTCGCGCATGCCGCGGGCGATCGCGAGGAGCGCGCGCAGGTCGTTGCCCGGCACCCGCTCGGTGAGGGCGATGTAGTTCTGCGTCACGCGGTCGGTCACCGGCGTCCCCTCGTCCACGTAGGCGCGCACCTGGTCGATGTCCAGCCGCGCGAGCGGGATGCCGTCGGGTACACCGCCGAGGATCGCCCGCGGGATGCGCGGTGCGATGTCCTGGATCACCTCCCACCCGACGCGCGCCCCCAGCGAGTACCCGACGTAGAGGGCATCGTCGGCGAGGTAGGTGTCGAGCACCGTCTCGACGTCGCCCGCCAGCTGACGCAGGTCGTAGTCGTGCGGATCATGGGGCTTGTCGCTCGCCCCGTGCCCCCGCTGGTCGAGCCCGATGACGCGGTAGCCGGCGCGCAGCAGGTCTCGCACCCAGCCGGTCGCGACCCAGTTGTCCTTCGTGCTCGAGGCGAACCCGTGCACGACGACGACGACCGGGTCGTCCAGGTCGCCCCACGAGTAGGTCGCGATGCGCAGCCCCTCGCCGACCATGATGAACTGCGGGTCGGGCAGCCGGGTCAGCTCCGCCAGCGGCGCAGGCGCCTGCTCATTCGATGACACGGATCTCCTTCCAGAACGCGACGTAGTCGGAGAAGTCCTTGCCGACGCGCTGAATTCCCGACGAGTACGGGTGCGGGTAGCTCCAGGCGCGATCGGGGAGCGTCTCGCCCTCCGCCGTGACGGTGAAGTACTGGCACTCGCCCTTCCACGGGCAGGTGTACGGCGTCGGGCTCGTGCTCAGGTATTCGGCGCGCACGCTCGACGGCGGGAAGTACCAGTTGCCCTCGATGGAGATGAGGTCCTCGCGCGGCGCCTCGGCGATGACGGTGTCGTTCAGGACGGCTTTCATGCAAACCCCTTCGGCATGAACCCGAGGCTACTCCCGCGTGCCGACCTTTCGGCCCCTGCGCGTTCCGCGCGCGGACTCGCCGCGGCGTCGTCCGCGCGCACGGACCGCGTCCTGCGACGCGATGACCGGGATGGATGCCGTGACCACGGCATCCACCACCATCGATCCGTCGGTCGGCCCGATGACGGGGATGGCCGTCGTCGCGGTGACCTCGATCGGGTCGACGGGCATGGCCGCGAGGGCGCGGTGCGCGCGGATGTAGGCGGGAACGAGCACGAGGCACGCGCCGATCCAGGCGAGCGGGTTCGACCACACGACGCCCTCGAAGCCGAGCAGGTGGCCGAGCAGGAGCGCCGCGACGACGCGCATGATGAGCTCGATGACGCCCGTGACGGTGGGAATGATCGTCGATCCGAGGCCCTGCAGCGATCCGCGCAGGATGAACAGGATCGCGAGCGCCCAGTACCAGAAGCCGTTGACGTGGAGCATGAGCGTCGCGAGCTCGACGACGCGCTCCGAGCCGTCGCCGACGAACAGGCGCACCATGGATCCGCCGAACGCGATGAGGAGCGCTCCGAGCACGATTCCGGCGCCGAGCGCCATCCACACCGCCTGGACGACACCGCGGCGGATGCGGTCGGGCCGGCGTCCGCCGAGGTTCTGCGCCGCGTACATGGATGCCGCGAGGCCCAGCGACTGCAGAAGCGCCACCGCGAGGCCGTCGACGCGCGACGCCGTCGTGTACGCGGCGACCGCATCGGCGCCGAGAGTGTTGAGGGCGATCTGCACCGTGAGCGTGCCGATGCCGATGATGGACGCCTGGAATCCCATCGGGAGACCGAGCCGCAGGTGCTCGGCGATGTCGGCGCGCGTCACGCGCCAGTCGAAGCGGCGCACGTGCAGCACCGGCACCCGCCGCCGCACGTAGTCGAGGCACAGCACGACCGACACCGCCTGCGCGACGACGGTCGCGAGGGCGGCACCGGCGATGCCCCACGCCAGCGGGCCGACCATGAGGATCACGAGTCCCGCGTTGAGCAGGCACGAGATCGTCAGGAAGATGAGCGGGGTCCGCGAGTCGCCGATCGCGCGGATGATCGACGCGAGAAAGTTGAACGCGACGATGGCGCCCGTGCCGAGGAAACTGATCTGCGCGAATACCGTCGCCCCCGGCAGGAGCTCTGCGGGGGTCTGCAGCAGTGCGAGGATCGGTCCCGCGAACATCGGCGCGAAGACGGTCAGCACGATCGTGATCGCCGCCGACAGCAGAGCGCCCGTGGCGACCGAGCGGCGCACACCCGCGAAGTCGCGCGCACCGAACGCCTGCGCCGTCGGAATCGCGAAACCGCTCGCGAGGCCCCAGGTGAACCCGAGCAGCAGGAACAGCAGCGCTCCCGTCGCCCCGACGGCGGCGAGCGCGTCGACGCCGAGGAGACGCCCGACGACGATGGCATCGACGAACTGGTACAGCTGCTGGACGACGTTGCCGATCAGCAGCGGCACCGAGAAGGCGAGGATGACGCGCCACGGGCGGCCGGTGGTGAGGGTGCGGGACATGGATCCTTCGCGGGAGGGAGAGGGAACAGGCCGGAAACGGCGAAGGGCGCCCCCGACGGAGCGCCACGGCATCCACTCTATCGAATCGATTCGACGAGGTCAAGTCCCCCGCCTGAGTGCGCACCGCGTACTGTGAGACGCATGTCCGTGGGTCTGCTCGCTGTTGTCGACGACATCCTGAGCGCCGCTCTCAAAGCCTCCGCGAAGTCGGCCGGCGTCGTCATCGACGATGCGGCGGTGACGCCGCAGTACGTGCAGGGCCTGTCCCCCGCGCGCGAGCTGCCGGTCGTCGGGCGCATCGCGCTCGGGTCGCTCGCGAACAAGTTCCTCGTGATCATCCCGATCGCGCTGCTGCTCACGGCCTTCGCCCCGTGGGTGCTGCCGTGGCTGCTGATCGCCGGCGGCAGCTACCTGTGCTTCGAAGGCGCGGAGAAGGTGCTCGAGTGGTTCGGCTTCCACCACGGCGGCCACGACGGGGAGGAGGGCGGCCGCGACGAGAAGCGACTGGTCGCCGGAGCTGTGCGCACCGACCTCATCCTCTCGGCGGAGATCATGCTGATCGGCCTCGCCGCGATCGACCCGAGCCTGGGCTTCTGGATGCGCCTGGCCGTGCTCGCGATCATCGCCGTCGCGATGACGGCCCTCGTCTACGGTGCGGTCGCGCTGCTCGTGAAGCTCGACGACATCGGCCTCAAGATGGCGGCCGGAGACTCCCCCGGCGTGCGACGCTTCGGCGAGGGCGTTGTCCGCGCGATGCCGACGGTGTTCCGGGTGATCTCGATCGTCGGCACCGTCGCGATGCTGTGGGTGGGCGGCCATCTCGTGCTGCAGAACCTCGGCGAGGTCGGCTGGCACGCTCCGATCGACCTGCTGCACGCCGTCGAGCACGCGCTCGAGCCCGCCGGGGCGGTCGTCGTGTGGCTCGCCGACACCGCGATCTCCGCCGTCGCCGGGCTCGCGTGGGGCCTCGTCATCGTCGGAGTCGTGCTGCTCATCGGCAAGGCGTTCGGCCGGAACCTCTCGTTCTCCGAAGGGCACGCGGCGCCGAAGGCGTGACGCCCGGCGGCTGCCACTCACCCGCGGCGCGCCGGGCGAGGCGGCTCAGCCCGTGATCGTGACGCGGACCC
>QFPD01000153.1 GCA_003248845.1 Microbacterium sp.
AACCACTACCTCGCCGTCGCGATCGACTACCTCTACGGTCACCGCCCGAACTGGCCCGCCGACGCCGCGGTCGGCAAGACGCTCGTCTCCTCGATGATCATCGACCGCGTCGCCGCGGCGCTCGGGCGCACTCTTCTCGAGGTCCCGGTCGGTTTCAAGTGGTTCGTGCCCGGCCTGCTCGACGGATCGGTCGCGTTCGGCGGCGAGGAGTCGGCCGGCGCGTCGTTCCTGCGGTTCGACGGCACCGTCTGGACGACCGACAAGGACGGCATCCTCCTGTGCCTTCTCGCCTCCGAGATCCTCGCCGTCACGGGCAAGACGCCCTCGCAGCGGTATGCGGAGCTCGAAGCGGAGTTCGGCGCGTCGGCATACCAGCGTGTGGATGCCCCCGCGACCCCCGCGCAGAAGGCAGCGCTCTCGAAGCTCGCGCCTGACGCCGTCGCCGCGACCGCGCTCGCGGGCGAGTCGATCACGGCGAAGCTCTCGCACGCGCCGGGCAACGGAGCGGCGATCGGCGGCCTCAAGGTGCAGACCGAGCACGCGTGGTTCGCGGCGCGCCCGTCGGGCACCGAGGACGTGTACAAGCTCTACGCCGAGTCGCTGCGCGGCCCCGAGCACCTCGCAGAAGTGCAGGCGGAGGCCCGCGCCGTGGTGGCGGAGGCGCTCGGCAGCGCCTGAGACGCGCAGTCGAGGCGGGCACGCCGCGCGCATCGGGCAGGATGGATGACATGACGACGTGGCTTGTGACCGGCGGGGCCGGCTATATCGGGGCGCACGTGGTGCGCGCACTCCAGGCGGCGGGTATCACTCCCGTCGTCGTCGACGACCTCTCGAGCGGGCACGCGGGGTTCGTCCCCGAGGGCGTGCCGTTCGTGCGCGGCACGATCCTCGACCGCGAGCTGCTCGCGGCGACGCTTCGCGCTCACGAGGCCACAGGCGTCATCCACGTGGCCGGCTTCAAGTACGCGGGCGTCTCGGTGCAGCGGCCCCTGCACACGTACGAGCAGAACGTCGAAGGCACGCGCGTCGTCCTCGCCGCCATGGCGGATGCCGGTGTCCACAACATCGTGTTCTCCTCCTCCGCCGCCGTCTACGGCACCCCCGACGTCCCGCTCGTGACGGAGGACCTGCCCAAGCGCCCCGCGTCTCCGTACGGCGAGTCGAAGCTCATCGGCGAGTGGCTCCTGCGCGATCAGGGCATCGCGACGGCATCCGACGAGAACCCCCTGCGGCACACGTCGCTGCGGTACTTCAACGTCGTCGGCTCCGCCGATCCCACCGTCTACGACACGAGCCCGCACAACCTCTTCCCGATCGTGTTCGAGAAGCTCCTCGCCGGCGAGACCCCGCAGATCAACGGCGACGACTACGACACCGCCGACGGCACGAACGTCCGCGATTACGTCCACGTCGGCGACATCGCCGCCGCCCACGTCGTCGCCGCGCAGCGCCTCGAATCGGGCGCGTCCGTCGAGCCGGCGTACAACCTGGGTTCGCAGAACGGCCTCAGCGTGAAGGAGATCATGGATGCCATGGCCCGGGTCACCGGCATCCCCTTCACGCCCGTCATCGGTCCGCGCCGCGCCGGCGACCCCGACCGCATCGTCGCGACCGGCGAGCTCGCCGCGCGGGACCTCGACTGGCAGAACCGCTACACCGTGGATGAGATGGTGCGCACCGGCTGGGAGGCGCGCCGCGCCGCCGGCTGACTCCGCTCCGGTTCAGGGTGGGCCGGGGATGCCCGCGACGCTTGGGCACGTACTCCGCAGAATGACACGAACTCCGCAGCCGACCACGCGATCGGCTGCGGAGTTCGTCACATCTTGCGGAGTCCCTACGCGGACGCGCGGATGACGAGCTCCGGCGTGAGCAGGACGGGAGCGACGGCGCCACCCTCGATACGTGCGACGAGCGACGCGATCGCTGCGCGGCCCAGACCGTCGAAGTCTTGCCGGAGCGTCGTGAGCGGCGGGCGGTAGTCGGCGGCATCCGCGACGTCGTCGAACCCGACGACGGCCACGTCGTCGGGCACGCCGCGTCCGCGGTCGGCCAGAGCGCGGAGCGCGCCGAGCGCCATCTGATCGTTTGCGCAGAAGAGCGCCGTGACGTCGTCGCCGAGCGCCGATGCGGCCGCGAAGCCGGATGCCGCGGTCCAGTCGCCGCGCACGGGCTCCGGCACGGAGAGCCCGTCCGCCTCAAGCTCGTGCCGCCACCCGCGTTCGCGCTCGGCGGCCGCGAACGACCCCGACGGCCCCGCGAGGTGATGGACCGTGCCGCGCCCGAGACCGAGCAGCCGGCGGGTCGCGGCTCGAGCGCCGGCGGCATGGTCGGTCTGCACGGTGACGAACCGCGGTGCTCCGGCGGCCCGGTCGTCGACCGGCGCGTCGACGACGACGAGCGCGAGCCCCTCGGGAACGTCGAGCCCGCGCGCGAGCGCCGTCGCCTCGTTGAGGATCACCGCTCCATCCACGCCCTGGTCGCGCAAGCGCGCGAAGGCCTCGGCGACCGCCTCTCGGCCCGCCGCTGTGACGACGGTGAGCGCGAGGCCGTGCCCGGCCGCGGCATCGGCGAGCGCCTGCAGCATGCGCGAGTTGCCGACCGAGGCGAGCGTCGACACGATCAGTCCGACGGTGTCGGTGCGGCCCGTGCGCAGGGCGCGCGCCGCGCGATGCATGCGGTAGCCGAGGCCTTCCATCGCCGCCTCCACGCGGGCGCGCGTGGCAGGGTCGACTCGCGGCGAGTCGTTGACGACGCGCGAGACGGTCTGCGACGACACTCCGGCAGCGGCGGCGACGTCCGCCATCGACGCCCGGCGTGGGGATGGTGATGCCATGGCCGAAACTCCTTGGAATCGAGGTGTGTTGACGATAACACGTTCGCTCAGCTACCGTGTGATCGTGAACATGACGGAGTTTCGCACGGCGGACCTGCCCGCCCATGCGCTCGGGGCGGGCGTCGTCAAGCGCCCCACCCGCCTCGCCGACGGACGCGAGCTGATCTACTTCGACGACGCGGACACGACCCTGGGCGCCGCACGAGCCGTCGACGCCCGCGCGCTCGACCCGCGCCCCGAGACGGCGACGATGCGGCAGGACATCCTCACCGGCGACTGGGTCTCCGTCGCCGCGGCCCGCCAGAATCGCGCCTTTCTCCCGCCCGCCGAACTCGATCCGCTCGCGCCGCAGACTTCCGCGAACCCGTCCGAGATCCCCTCGGCCTACGACGTCGCGGTCTTCGAGAACCGTTCGCCGTCCTTCGGTCCCGCCCTTCTGGACGACGCCGCAAACTCCCCGCACGGGCTCGACGACCTCGCCCACCTCGGCCTCGGTCGCACCCGCACGAGCGTCGGGCGCTGCGAAGTCGTGTGCTTCTCCCCCGAGCACACCGGCTCGTTCGGCACCCAGTCGGTCACGCGCGCCCGGACTGTGATCGAGGCGTGGGCCGACCGCACCGCGGCGCTGTCGCAACTCCCCGGCATCCAGCAGGTGTTTCCGTTCGAGAATCGCGGTGAGGCGATCGGCGTCACTCTGCACCACCCGCACGGGCAGATCTACGCCTACCCCTACGTCACGCCGCGGACGCTCCGTCTGCTCGACGCGATCGACCGCACGGCGCCCGACCTCTTCGACCGCATCCTCGCGTTCGAGCAGAACGGTCCGCGCGTCGTCCTGCGCGGCGAGCACTTCACGGCGTTCGTGCCATTCGCCGCCCGCTGGCCGATCGAGCTGCACGTCCTGCCGCACCGTCACGTGCCCGACTTCGCCGGCTTGACGGATGCCGAGCGCGACGAACTCGCACCCTTCTACCTGCGGCTGCTGCGCGGCATCGACGCGCTCTACGACACCCCGACGCCGTACATCGCCGCCTGGCATCAGGCGCCGGTGCACGTCGGTCGCGATACGGTCCGCCTCACCCTGCAGCTGACGAGCCCTCGGCGGGCGGCCGACAAGCTCAAGTACCTGGCCGGATCCGAGGCGGCCATGGGCGCCTGGATCGGCGACGTGCCGCCCGAGACCGCCGCTACGCGGCTTCGCGAAGCCGTCGAAGGAGTGACCCTGTGACCGCCCATCCGTCCGGAACCTGGTCAGCCGGCGCCGAAGGCCGCTGGTCGGCGCCCGGACGCGTCAACCTCATCGGTGAGCACACCGACTACAACGACGGCTTCGTCTTCCCGTTCGCCATCGAGTACCGCACGGTCGTCGACCTCACGGTGCGCGGCGACGGTCGCATCCGCGTCTCGTCGTCGTTCGATCCGGACCCCGTCGAAACAGCCGTCACCGAGCTGGACGCTCTGTTTCCCCCGCGCCGGGATGAGATCGTCGAGTGGGCGCGCTATCCCCTCGGCGTCGCGTGGGCGCTCCTTCACGCGACCAGCACCGACCCGGCATCCGTCCCCGGCGTCGACCTCGTCTTCCGCTCCGACGTGCCCGTCGGCGCGGGGCTGTCGTCGTCCGCGGCGATCGAGGGGGCGACCGCCGTCGCACTGAACGACGTCTGGGGGCTCGACCAGAGCCGTGTCACGCTCGCGAAGGTCGGCCGCCGGGCCGAGAACGAGGCAGTCGGGGCCCCCACCGGGATCATGGACCAGATGGCGTCGCTCCTCGGCCGCCCCGACGCCGCGACGTTCCTCGACTGCCGGACGCTGGATGCCGAGGTCACCGAGCTCGGGTTCGCATCCGCCGGGTTGGAGCTCGTCGTCATCGACACGAAGGTGTCGCACGCGCATTCGACCGGTGGCTACGGCGAACGCCGCGCCGCGTGCGAGCGTGGCGCGCAGATCATGGGCGTTCCGGCGCTGCGCGACCTGTCCGTCGCCGACCTCCCGCGGGCGCAGGAGCTGATGGATGACGTCACCTTCCGCCGCGTGCGCCACGTCGTGACCGAGAACCAGCGCGTGCTCGACACCGTCGCGACGCTGCGCGCCGAAGGTCCGCGGGCGATCGGCCCGATCCTGGATGCCTCGCACGCGTCCATGCGCGACGATTTCGAGATCTCGGTTCCCGAACTCGATCTGGCGGTCGATGCCGCCCGCACCGCCGGTGCGATCGGGGCACGGATGACCGGCGGCGGCTTCGGAGGCGCCGCGATCGCTCTGCTCGACCACGAACTCGTCCCCGCCGTGACCGCTGCCGTCGAAGCCGCGTTCGCAGACGCGGGCTTCACGGCTCCGCACATCTTCACGGTGCACCCGTCCGAGGGGGCGCGACGCGACGCGTAGCCCCTGGCATCCGCGCGCCTCGGCCCGTAGCGTCGAACACGGCGCCGGGAACCACCCGCACACCGGAGGGAGACCCGTGGCCTACATCACCGTCGGCACCGAGAACTCGGTCGACATCGACATCTTCTACACCGACCACGGGCCGGCAGACGCGCAGCCGGTCGTGCTCATCCACGGTTTCCCGCTGAACGGCGAGTCGTGGGACCTGCAGAGTCGGGCGCTCCTCGAATCCGGGTACCGGGTGATCGCGTACGACCGACGCGGGTTCGGGGCCTCCACCAAGACCGCGACGGGGTCGGACTACGACACGTTCGCGTCGGACCTGCACGCGCTCGTCGAGGATCTGGAACTCGAAGATGCCGTGCTCGTCGGCTTCTCGATGGGCACGGGCGAGATCGCGCGGTACCTCTCGCGGTACGGCGCGAGCCGCATCGCGAAAGCCGCCTTCCTCGGATCGCTCGAGCCGTACCTGCTCATCACCGACGACAACCCCGACGGCGCGGGTGATCAGGCGTTCTTCGACGGCACGGCAGCCGCGGTCGCCGAGGACCGCTAC
>QFPD01000154.1 GCA_003248845.1 Microbacterium sp.
GTGATGGCTGCGGCAGAGCATTTCGAGGTTGTCAGGACGTGTTCTTCCACCGTGTTCGAACGCGATCGTGTGGTCGATGTCGGCGCGGTGCGCGGGTCGGCGGCATCCCGGCCAGCGGCAGTGCTGGTCGCGGGCGGTGATGAGGCGACGCAGGCTCGTGCTGGGCCGGTAGGTGTCGACGTGGAGAGGCTCTGCGGTGATCGGGTGGGTCATGACGCGGTGCCAACAGGGGGCCGTTCCGGCGAGAGCGCGGGCGGTGTCGGTGTCGATGGGGGTGATCCCATCGAGGAGGGCGGGTTCATCGCCCTGGCCGGTGAGGGTGAGGACCGGGATGGTGATGTTCACGGTCGCCCGGATCGCACCGAGTCCGGTGTCGCCGGGCGCGGTGGGGGTCGCGGTGAGGAGGAGATCGCACATGATGTCCGCGCGGCGCTGGTCGAGGCTTCGCTCGTCCGGTTCGGCTGTCTCGTCTCGGTCCTCGGACGCATCTTCAGGGTCGCGCTCTGCGTCGGCAGGTCCGGCCTCGGTGGGACCGGACGCGGCAGCAAGATCGGCGTCGATCTCACCCTGGGTGATGCCCATCATGGTGAGGCGTTCATAGATGCCGTGGATCAGAGCAGTGGGGGCGTCGAGGAGAAGTCTGCTGAGGCCGTCGTCGAGGTCGTAGGTGCGTACGCGTCGCTCCTCGAGGGCGCGACGGTGGTTCGCGGCGACGATGTCGGGTTGGAAACGTGTGGCGATCGCGCGAGCGTAGTCGCGGACGGCGGGGGCGGTGTCGGTCTCCGCGATCGGGAGCACCGCCTGTTCATATGCTTCCCGATTCTCGGGGGTCAGAGGCATCCCTGCGTCGATGATCGCGGACGCGTGGCGTTCGTCGATCCGCCCTTCCCGCAACGCCGCCAACGTGGCGGGGTAGGTGCCGACGAGGGCGGCGCCATCGCCGAGCCAGGTAGAGACGGTGCGCTCGGTGACGTGCAGCGCCGCGGCGAGTTCGGTGAGCACTTCGCGCAGCGGGACCGTGTCGCCGAACCCGCCGCCCCCGCCCGGGCGCGCCGCGGCGCGTTGTGCGACCCGCAGGGCCACGAGGTCGAGGGCCGCCGCGCACACCTCCGCACGCTCCGCATGCAGCCGGGACATCTCCGCCCGGTTCGCTTCGGCCCGCGACACCACAGCGGACAGATCGGAGTAGTGCGGGTCCATGACGTGCCGATCGTCGACCGTCCGATCTCCACGGTCGTGGGGGTGGAAGGTGACCATGGGAGCTCCTGACACGTCAAACGGACTGTGTCTGGAGGCCTCGTCCAGAACCGTGTGCTCGTCTTTCAGAGCTCGATCGCCAATACCCGCATTCTAGTATATAGGTGCGATTCTGCGCAACAGTTCATCGCAGATTTGTGCGATAGTTCTCGATGGCGCTTTTACTTAGCGTGGCTAATGAGCTATGCTAAGGAAAAGCATGGATCCCCAGAACGCCGCCGCAGACACCGACACCGCCACCGAGGCATCCGATTTCCGCATGGCGACGTTCCGTCTCGCCCGGCGCCTCCGCTCGGAGCGCGCCGTCGACACGATGAGCGATGGGCAGTTCGCCGTGCTCGCCGCACTATCCGTGCACGGCCCACACACTCTCGGTGAACTCGCCGACCGCGAGCGGGTCTCGGCACCGTCGATGAACCGCACCGTCAACTGCCTGGAAGAGTCCGGCTACCTCTCGCGCACACCCGATGAGACCGACCGCCGCAAGGTCAACATCGCGCTCACCGACTCCGGCCGCGACGTCGTGGCCGAGACGGTGCAGCGCCGCGACTCGTGGCTCGAGCACGCCCTCTCCGAGCTGAGCGACGGCGATCGCGCGACCCTCCACGCCGCCGCGGCGATCATGCGAGAGGTCGCGGCCCGATGAGTGCGATGTTCCGCTCCTTCTCGGTCTTCAACTACCGCGTCTGGTTCATCGGCGCGCTCGTCTCCAACGTCGGGCAGTGGATGCAGGGCACGGCACTCAGCTGGGTCGTGTTGACGCAACTGACCGACAACGATGCGGGCGCCATGGGCATCACGATGGCACTGCAGTTCGCCCCACCACTCCTGCTCGTGGGCGTCACCGGCTGGGTCGCCGACCGGTTCGACCGGCGACACCTGCTCTTCGTGACGCAGTCCCTGCTCATGGCGATCGGTGCGCTCATCGGCATCCTCATCCTCTCCGGTGTGATGACGCTGCCGCTCATGTATCTGTTCGCGTTCCTTCTCGGCATGGTCGCCGCGTTCGACAATCCGGCGCGTCAGGCGTTCGTGTCCGACCTCGTCGCCCGCGAGAACGCATCGAACGCTGTCGCATTGAACGCGGCATCGTTCAACAGCGCCCGCATGATCGGTCCGGCCGTCGCGGGCATCATGATCGTCGCGGTGGGAACGGGATGGGTCTTTCTCGTCAACGCCGCGACGTTCCTCGCCATGATCGTCGCGCTCCTGCTCATCCGCCGGAACGAGCTCATCCCGCGCGTCAAGGCCCCGGGAGCCGCGCGGCTCGCCGACGGTTTCCGCTACGTGCGGCGGCGGCCCGACCTCATGGTGACGTTCGCGATGGTGTTCCTGCTCGGTGCGTTCGGCATGAACTTCCCGATCTTCGCCTCCACGATGGCGATCGAATTCGGGAAGGATGCCGACGGCTACGGCCTGCTCTCCTCCGTTCTCGCCATCGGATCGCTGACCGGCGCTCTTCTGGCAGCGCGCCGCGAGCGCGCGCGTATCCGCATGGTGATCGTCGGAACGGGGCTGTTCGCCGTCGCCGCCGGAGTGAGCGCCTTCATGCCCACCTATGCGCTGTATGCCGTGACTCTCATGTTCACGGGCTTCGCCGTGGTGACGACGATGACGACCGCGAACGGGTACGTGCAGACGACGACCGATCCGGCGCTCCGCGGCCGCGTGCTCGCCCTGTATATGGCGATCCTCATGGGCGGGACCCCGATCGGTGCGCCGATCGTGGGCTTGATGGCCGACACGTTCGGCCCGAGGGCCGCGATCCTCCTCGGCGGGGCGGCCGCGTTCGTCGCGTTCGCGATCGGATTCGGCTGGCTGCTCGTGTCGGGGCGGCTGCACCGCCACGAGACCCGGCGCTTCGCCCTCACCCTCGACGAGACGCGCCCTATCGGGATCATCGGGGCGGTCGCTCCGGAGGAATTCAGCGACGAGGTCGCCGGTACGACGCCGATCCGCCTCCCCGAGATGGACGTGCCCGAGGTCGCGACCGACCGTACGCGGCGGGCGTGAGCGCCCTGTCCAGGTTCTGACCGCGGCGCCGTCAGCCGCCGACGTGGAATCGCGAACCGCGACCAGGCGGCTTCGCCTTCCGGCCCCTGCCGGAGAAGTTCAGTGGAGCGAGGCATCCGCCGAGGTGCGCACCCACTCACCGAACACGACCTCGAGGCCGGGGCGAGTAGGGGCACAGACGAACGGCCCCGCCGAGGCTCGCGCATCCGCGGGGAATGGGGCCACGCGGACGAGGCGCAGCGCTTCGCCCTCGATGCCCGCGCGCACGACGAGCGCATCGCGGAGCCGACTCACCCGAACCCGCACCTGGCGACCGGACCACTCCGGCACCGCGCCCACCGACCAATCCGACAGTCCGTCGGTGACGACAGCGCCCACCCCGAGCACGCCGTCGGCCCATTCGACTCCCGCCTTGATCTACCGCTCCGCGCTCTCACGGACGAAGATGCCTGCCTGGTCGAACTGTGAGGAGAAGTCGGCGGCGAAGGAGACCTCCATCGCGTCACCGACGTCGAACGCGGTGAGGAGCGCATGCTCGGTATCGTGCACGAACCCGTACGCCGTCTGTCGCCAGGCGTCGCTCCCTTCCTTCGCGATCACGCGCAGCGCCGCACTGTCGACGGTCGGGGCGGCCGGCGGGGTCGTCCACGCGCCGGCTGACCACTCGATGCGCTCGTTCCCGCCGGCATCCTCGCCCGCGTGTGAGCGCGCAACTGCGCCGTCCATGCCGAACATCGTATCCAGAGCCGGCCCCGGCGGCGATGGGTGGAGGAGGCATAATGGTACGGCGCCACGCGCTCCGCAGTCCCGTCAGCCGGGGCCGAAATGAGGAGAAGACTGATGCCGTACCGCAACAGGGCCACCGTGCAAGGGTGGGTGGACGACTACATCGTCGGGCACCCCACGGTCTCGAACGTGGTCAGCGTCCTCGAGAAGGATTTCACTCCCGGACCCGACTCGGGACTGGTCGTCATCTCATTGCGCAACGCGTCCACGGTGACCTACATCCAGCCCTTGGTCGATGATCGCGGGCCGCGCTGGCTCGTGACGTTCGAACCCCGCGCGGATGCCTTCGACCTGGATGCCGAGGGTGTCGCGCGACTCTCCGCCGATCTGGCCGTCGTCTCCGACATCTGCGGCTACCTGCAGGAGCGCACGGAGCAGGCGATGGCTTCTGCGACGACGTCGCAGGACTGACCCGGATCAGAGCACGGGCAGCGTCAGCACTGCGGCGACGAATGCCCCGAGCGCGACCATCCCGCTGATCGTCGCAGCGAGGTGAAAGCCCGCCTCCGCGCGGGGAGACATCATGGGTTCAGACGCAGACGGGGCGGTCTCGACGGCTCGCTGCGCCGCCGCGAGCGTCGGGTACCTGCCGACAGGGGTCGAACGACCGTCGAATCCCACGAAATGGCCGTCGCGCGTGCGCTCCGCGTAGCCGACGTACTCCCCCGCCCGCGAGGCCACATGAAACCCCGACTCCACCCGCGCCCAGGTCACGCGCGCGGGAAGGAGCCCGCGCGCTGGCAGAACGCTGGTCACGCGACGACCGCCAGATCGGGCCGCTCCGCGCGCGCTGCGGCATCCACATCGATGACGATGCCCATCGAAGAGGCGGCCGCTTGCGCCAGCTCGTTGACGTACGCAGGGTCCAGTCGAATCGGATCGGCGCTGTCGAAGTCGAAGCGGAGCGGGATCGCGCAGTGCACCCACAGCGTCGACCGACCATGCTCAGCGGAGGAGAACGACACGGCGAACCCCTCCGACCGGCGCAGCTTCGCGGTGGCGACCACCTTGAGGTGCGCAAGCTCCCGGTCCTCGACGGTGATCGGCTCGGACGTGTTTCCGTAGTACAGACGGCCCATGATGACTCCTCGAGGTCGGTTGCTCGTTAGGTTATTCCGAAGATAAGTAGTTAGTCAAGCGAGATATCTACCGAGCAAAGTCCGATCTGAGTTATATTGGTGACACCTGATCTTCAGGGGGGTGAAGCATGGTCGACTCTGCGGAGACACACGACGTCAGAGGCGCGCTTTCGCGTTACCGCGCCGCGGATGCCGAGATGCACGAGCGCGTCCGGGCGACGACCTCTCTCGGTGAGAACGAACTGCGGATCCTGCAGCTCCTCCTCGCGCGACGTCACGACGGTCTGGACGTGAAGCCCAGCGACATCTCACGCCACCTCGGGATCAGCTCCGCTTCGACGACGGCCCTGATCGACCGCCTCGAGCGCCAGGGAAACGTCGAGCGACGCACCCACCCGACTGACCGACGGAGCATTCTCGTCGCCCCCACGGAGCGCGCCGTCAGCGAGGTCGCCGACGTGGTCGACGCGTACGACCGGAGAATCGGCACCGCGATCGCCGGGCTCAGCGAGGCCGACCGGACGGCGATCGTCACCTTCCTCGATGCCGTCGCGGCGGCGGCGGACGAGGTCGCTCGCGCTCGCTCCCGCGCGCGCAGCTACGCCTGATCGACTCTCCCGAGACCCGCTCTCGG
>QFPD01000006.1 GCA_003248845.1 Microbacterium sp.
ATGAGCGAACCGCCCGCGACACGCGCGTGCGCGCCGATGACGGTGCGCACGCCGATCTTGGCCTTCGAGCCGATCGCCGCGCCCGAACCGATGTGGGCGTGCGGGGCGATCTCGGCACCGCGGCCGATGACGGCATCCGGTTCGATCCACGCTCCGCGGCCGATGTGCGCGCCCTCCGCGATCTGCACACCCGGTTCCACGTACGCTCCCGCCTCGACGAGAGCGGTCGCGTGCACCTTGGCGCCGTTCGCGATGAGGCCGCGACCGTTGACGTGCTTGCGGTAGCGCAGCGTCTTTCCCTGATCGTCTTCGATGTCGACGTAGTTCTTGCCCACGAGTCCTCCTCGACGGGTGCAACCGAAGGTCGCGGGGATTCATTCCCGCGCACGCGGCCGGGGAGAATGGATGCCGTGACCGCACCCGAACCCGACCCGACGACCGGCCCCTCGCTGGTCTTCGAGGAGAAGACGCAGGAGCACGGGATCGTCGAAGACGCCCTGGGGCTTCTGACCGGGACGTTCCTCGTGTCGCTGGGCCTCCACCTGCTGCACGCGGCACACGCCGTCACGGGCGGTACGGCGGGTCTGTCGCTCCTTCTCGGCTACGCGACGGCATGGCCGTTCTGGCTGCTGTTCCTCGTGATCAATGCACCGTTCGCCCTGCTCGCGGTGTGGCGGCGAGGCTGGGACTTCACCGTGCGCACCCTCGTCTGCATCGGCGCGGTGTCGGGGTGGGCGCTCGTCCATGACGCGCTCTTCCCCGTCGCGTGGATCGAGCCGTGGTACGGCACCCTCGCGGGCAATCTCCTCGCCGGCGTGGGCGTGCTGATCCTCTTCCGCCACCGCGCGAGCGTCGGCGGCATCAACATCATCGGCCTCGAGATCCAGGACCGCACGGGCTTCCGCGCCGGGTGGACGATGATGATCTTCGACGTCCTGATCGTCCTCTCGGCCCTCCTCGTCGTGCCGTGGACGAACGTGCTCATGAGCGCGGTGGGAGCCGTACTGCTCAACCTCGTGCTCGCGCTCAACCACCGCCCCGGGCGGTACCTCGGGCACTGAGCGGGAGCCTGCGCCTCACGTCTGACAGACGGGGCACCAGAACACGATCCGCTCGCTCGTCTCGGTGGCGCCGAGGTCGCCGCGCTGGATGAGCGTGCCGCACCGGCGGCACGGCTTGCCGCCGCGGCGGTACACCCAGTCCTGCTGGCCGGGGCGCGTGTCGCCCGTGAACGTGCGGCCGGAGCGGTCGCGGTTCGCGCGGATCATGCGTGCGGCGGTGTCGATGAGGCCGGCGATGTGCGCACCGTCCAGGTCGTTCGCGGGGCGTGTCGGCAGGATGCCGCGAACGAAGAGCAGCTCGTTCGCGTACTCGTTCCCGAGCCCGGCGAGGTTGCGCTGGTCCAGCAGCGCAACGTGGACGGGACGTGTATCGGCGCCGAGGTTTCGCGCCGCGGCATCCGGGTCCCAGTCCGGCCCGAGCAGATCGGGGCCGAGGTGGCCGACGAGGTCGTCTTCGCTCGATGTCGGCACGAGGTCGATCATCGCGATCTCGAACCCCACCGCGGTCGCGTGCGGCGTGCCGACGATCGCACGCGCCTGGAACGCGGGCGACCGCCACCGCTCGCCCGGGCGGAAGACGAGCCAGCGCCCCTCCATCTTGAGGTGCGAATGCAGCGTCATCTCGCCGATGCGCATGAGGAGGTGCTTGCCGCGGGGCGTCACGTCGTGGACGACCTCGCCGGTGAGATCCGCTGTCGCGTGGCGCGGAACGCGCAGGTCGAAGCGCGTCACCTCCTGACCGGCGAGCGCCTCGTGCAGGCGCCGCGCGGTGCGGAAGACGGTGTCACCCTCAGGCATGGGAGGTCTCAGGCATGGGAGGTCTCAGGCATCCGAATCCGTCATCGTGCGCGCCGGAGGGTCAGGCCGCGACTCGACTCGACGAAACCCGCCGCCAGCAGGGCCCGCCCCGCGGGTGTGCCGTAGACGAACGCACCCGACACCTGTTCCACCGTGAGCGTGTCCAACCGTCGCGCGCGTGCCGTGTCGACGAGGCTGCGCGCAGCCGCGGCGAGCACGGCGCCATCCTCCGAGAAGGCGAGCGCCGACCGGCCCCCGCGCTCGAGGTACAGCACGAGTGCGCCGTCCACGAGCACGACGAGGCCCCCGGCTTTGCGACCGGGGCGATGGGCGACGCCATCGAGCGCCGGCCATCCGAGCGCCGCGCCGTACGGGTTGGCCGGGTCGGTCGCGGCGAGGGTGAGCGCGTGGAGCGGCGCCGGATCGGCGAGGGCGGCGAACGTCCGCAGGCGGTCGACGGTGGAGGATGCCGCGAACTGCGCTGCACCGAGCCGCTCGATGAAGTAACCGCGGCGCGTGTGACCGGCATCTTCGAACCCCGCCAGGATCCGGTACGCCTGCGCGAAGCCGCCCGGGACGCCCTCGGCCTGCACACTGCCGCGCGTCACGACGCCGTAGCGCTCGAGCAGCATGCTCGCCGCTGCGGTGGCACGCACGGCGCCGTCGGCGCTCGGGTCGGGCAGGAGCGACCAGCGTCCCCCCACGAGCGGCGGCCGCGCCGGCGCCGCCGCACCCCGCACGGCCTGCAGCGGCACGCCGCGGAACATCCGCGCTCGCGGCGTCCGCCGCACGGCGCGGTGCGCCTGCGACCCGCCGCCGAGGAGGGCCCGCACGGGAGCGAACGTGTCGTTCGTGACGCGTCCCGTCCAGGTGAGGTTCCAGAGCGCGTCGATGACGGCCTGTTCGCTCGTCGCTGCCGTCATCGCGACGAGTTGCGCGGCGAAATAGGCCCCGCCCGTCGCGAGGGCGGCGAGGAGCTGCTGCTCGAACGCGTCGGGCTCCGCCCCCTCGTCCCGCGGCGCGAGAGTGAGAGGGAGCGCGTCGGCGGGATGCAGGGCGATCCATCCGTCGCGTCCGGGCAGCGAGCCGTGCCCCGACCAGACCACCTCGCCCGTCGCGGTGAGCTCGTCGAGCATCGCAGGCGCGTAGTCGGTGACGCGCGAGGGCAGGATGAGCGACTCCCACGCACTCGCCGGAAGCGGGACGCCGGCGAGCTGTTCGATCGTCGCCAGCACACCGTCGATGCCCTCGAGGGGCCGCCCGCCGACCGATCCGGCGACGTGCTGCCACGACGGCAGGAACCGGGCGAATGCCTCGGGCGTGACCGGCTCGACCGTTCCGCGGATCGCGGCGAGCGAGCGCAGACGCAGGCGGCGCAGCACCTCGCTGTCGCACCACTCCAGGTCGCCCGTGTCGGAACCGCCGCGCGATGTCTCGGCGGGCAGGAAGAATCCGCTCGCGATGCGCCCCTGCGACTCCAGCCGTTGCAGCGTCTGCCGCGCGACGGCCGCGCCGATTCCCAGACGGCTGGCGACGTCCGACGTGCGGAAAGGGCCGTGCGTGCGCGCGTGGCGGGCGACGAGGTCGGCGAGCGGGTCGACGACGGGTTCGAGGAACGCGACCGGGATGCCGACGGGCAACGCGATCCCGAGGGCGTCGCGCAGGCGCCCCGCGTCCTCGATCTGTGCGGTGCGGCTCTCGCCCGCGATCGTCACGCCGATCGCCCGGCGCGCCGTCACGAGCTCGTCGAGCAGTGTCGCCGCCGTGGCGCGGTCGGCCGGCGCTCCGGGGGCGGCGTCAGAGGCGGGCGCCCCCTCGGGACCGGGCGCGCCCTCGAGCCGCAGCGCGACCTCGTCGGCGCTCAACGGGCCGAGCAGGCGCAGCAGGTCCGCGACCCCCTCGATGCCGCGCACCCGTCGGTCGGCGGCGAGACGCTGCGCCTCGGCTTCGAACTGCGCGATGACGGCGGGGTCGAGGAGCTCTCGCATCTCGACCTTGCCGAGCAGCTCGCTCAGCAGCGCAGGGTCGACCGACAGGGCGGCCGCGCGGCGCTCGGCCAGTGGGGAATCGCCCTCGTACATGAACGCGCCGACATATCCGAACAGCAGATCGCGCGCGAAGGGTGACGGCTGACTCGTCGTCGTCTCGACGAGGCGGATGCGTCGGTCGGCGATCGACCGCGCGACGCGCAGCAGCGCCGGCACGTCGTAGACGTCCTGCAGCACTTCGCGCAGGGTCTCGAGGATGATCGGGAACGTCGGATGGTTCTTCGCCACTTCGAGCAGCTGCGCCGACTTCTGGCGCTGCTGCCACAGCGGCGACCGCTTGTTGGGGTTCAGGCGCGGCAGCAGCAGCGCGCGCGCTGCGCACTCGCGGAAGCGAGAGGCGAACAGGGCCGACCCGCCGACCTCGTCCGTGACGATCTGCTCGAGCTCGTCTGCGTCGAACACGAAGAGCTCCGCGCCGGGGGGCTCGCTCTCGGCATCCGGCACCCGCACGATGATGCCGTCGTCACTCGCGACCGCTGACCCGTCGACGCCGAGCCGCTCGCGGATGCGCGCGTTGACCGCCAGTGCCCACGGTCCGTGCACGTGCATGCCGTACGGGGAATGCAAGATGATCCGCCAGTCGCCGACCTCGTCGCGCGAGCGCTCGACGGTCAGTGTGCGATCGGTCGGCAACGTGCCGGTGGCCTCCTTCTGTTCGGCGAGGTACGCGAGGAGGTTCCCGATCGCATTGTCGTCGAGACCCGACTCGCGCAACCGCGCGGTCGCCTTCTCAGCGGAGGATGCCGCGACCTCGCGCGAGAACGCACCCAGTGCCTCGCCGAGCTCGGCCGGTCGGCCGAGGCCGTCGCCGTGCCAGAACGGCAGCTTGCCGGGCTGCCCGAAGGCCGGGAGCACATTGACGCGGTCGTGGGTGATCTCGACGATCCGCCAGCTCGTCGTGCCCAGCGTGAAGACGTCGTTGACGCGCGACTCGTAGACCATCTCCTCGTCGAGCTCGCCGACGCGCGCGTTCCGCGTCTCACCGGCGACGAAGACGCCGAACAGGCCGCGATCGGGGATCGTCCCGCCGCTCGTCACGGCGACCCGCTGCGCGCCGGGGCGCCCCGTGAGAGTGCCGTGATCGCGGTCCCATACGACCCTCGGCCGGAGCTCCGCGAATTCGTCGGAGGGGTACTTCCCGGCGAGCAGATCGAGCGTCGCCTCGTAGGCCGAGCGGGGGAGCGTGCGGAACGGCGCCGACCGCTTGACCGTCTCGAACCACTCCTCCACATCGATCGTGCCCGTGGCGCAGGCCGCGATCGTCTGCTGCGCGAGGATGTCGAGCGGATTCGCGGGCACCGAGATCGCCTCGATCTGCCCCGCGAGCATGCGCTCGGTCACGACGGCCGTGTGCAGCACGTCGCCGCGATGCTTGGGGAACAGGGCCGCGCGACTGATCTCGCCGACCTGGTGACCCGCGCGGCCGACGCGCTGCAGGCCGGATGCCGCGGAGGGCGGCGCCTCGACCTGGATGACGAGGTCCACAGCGCCCATATCGATGCCGAGCTCGAGCGAACTCGTCGCGACGACGCAGCGCAGCGTGCCACTCTTCAGCTCGTCCTCGACCTGAGCGCGCTGCTCCTTCGACACCGAGCCGTGGTGCGCTTTGGCGAGGACCGCCTCCACTCCCGCCGACGAGCCCGCCTGCGCCATCGTCGCGGCGGGGATCGCCGGGGCCGGCACCTCCACACCGAGTCGCTCGGCATAGATCTCGTTGAGCCGCCCGGTCAGTCGCTCGGCGAGCCGACGCGAGTTCGCGAAGACGATCGTGGAGCGGTGCGCGAGCACACGGTCGACGATCGCCTCCTCGACGTGCGGCCACACCGAGCCGGTCACTTCCGACGGCTGCGACGGCGCGGCGAACCAATCGCCGTCGCCGGCATCCTCCGCCGTGTCGCCGTCGCCCGCTGTCTCGGTCGCCGGCGGCGGGGGCGGGTTCAGCATGTCTTCGAGCGGGACGACGACGCGCAGATCGAACGTCGTCGACGCGCGTGGAGCGACGACCTCGACCGGCGCTGACCCGCCGAGGAATCGTGCGACCTCGTCGATCGGGCGCACCGTCGCCGACAGCCCGATGCGCTGCGCGGGACTCTCCAAGAGGGCATCGAGCCGCTCGAGGCTCACGGCGAGGTGCGCCCCGCGCTTGGTGGCCGCGACCGCGTGCACTTCGTCGACGATGACGGTGTGCACGCCCCGCAGCGTCTCGGATGCCTGCGACGTCAGCATCAGGTAGAGCGACTCGGGTGTCGTGATGAGGATGTCGGGCGGGTCGGCGACGAGCTTGCGGCGGTCGGCCGAGGTCGTGTCTCCCGAGCGCACGCCGACCGTCACCTCGGGCACCGGGATGCCGAGGCGGCGCGCCGACTGCCCGATGCCGACGAGCGGGGAGCGCAGATTCCGCTCGACGTCGACGCCGAGCGCCTTGAGGGGTGACACGTAGAGGATGCGGGTGGTCGGGGCATCCGCCTTCTGTCTCTTCGGCTTCGCACCCGACCTCGCACCCGGGTTCGCGCCGGCTGCCGCGTCGACCGCGGCGGGAGCGGCGACCGCCTTCTCGCGGAACACGCGGTCGATCGCCCACAGGAACGCCGACAGTGTCTTGCCCGAACCGGTCGGCGCGACCACGAGCGCGTGCTTGCCGTGCGAGATCGCCTCCCAGGCCCCCGCTTGGGCCGGGGTGGGCTCGGCGAAGGCGCCGCGGAACCAGTCCTGCGTCGCAGGACCGAATCGCTCGAGCACGTCGCCCATCCGTCCATCTTGGCGCGAGCCTCCGACATCGGCGCAGGTGTTCGCCGACAGCGCCGTCGCTCAGAGGTCGTCCGGAAGTGTGGGATGCCAGCGAAGACGGCTCACCCCGCGCGCTCCGCCCCGTCGAGCCGCGCCTCGGCCAGCCGCCCGTCCCGCAGCTCGAGCACGAGGCTCGGCTCCAAGCGCGCCAGGAACGCGTCGTCGTGACTCACCACGACCACGCCGCCGCGGTAGGCGCCGAGGGCGTCGACGAGCTGGTCCACGGTGTCGAGATCGAGGTTGTTGGTCGGCTCGTCGAGCACGAGCAGGTGCGGCGGGGGATCGGCCATCAGCACACACGCGAGTGCCAGGCGGAACCGCTCGCCGCCCGACAGCGCCGCCGCGGGCCGCAGTACCGTGTCGCCGCGCAGGAGGAACCGGGCGAGCCGATTCCGGAGCTCGACGTCGCCGACGCTCGGCGCTGCCCGGCGCAGGTTCTCGAGCGGGGATGCCCCGTCGTCGAGGCCGTCGACGCGCTGCGAGAGGTACCCGACGCGGTCGGTGTGCGCGGCGGCATCGACGAAACTCCGGCGATCTGCCGCGATAACGCTCGAATCGGCCCATGACGGGCGATCGGGCGCAGGATCACCGGAGTTTTGTCGCGCCGTTCCGATCAGCCGCCGCACGAGTGTCGTCTTGCCCGCCCCGTTCGGCCCGATGAGCGCGATGCGCTCCGGTCCCTGCACGACCCACGACCGATCGCCGTCGTGCAGGGTCACGAGCCGGCGCCCGGCCCCGACGCCGGGATCGGGCAGGTCGATGCGCACGCTGTCGTCGTCGCGCACACGCCGTTCCGCGGCATCCAGCGCCGACCGTGCCCGCGCCTCCTTGCCCGCCGCCTCGATGCGCAACCGGCCGGCCGACTCCTGCGCGGCGCGCTTCCGCGCCCCTGCGATGATCCCCGGCACGCGCTTCTCCGCGAAGGCCTTGCGCCCGATCGCGGCGCGGGTCGACAGCACCTGCTCCTGATGGATGCGGTCCCGCTTCTCTCGTCGCACCACCTGGCGCGCCGCCGCCTCGGCCTGGCAGGCGGCCGACTGCTCGGCGTCCAGCGCTTCGCGCCACTGAGAATAGGGGCCGCCGAAGGTCGACAGTGCGCTGCCGTACAGCTCGGCGGTGTCGTCCATGAGGTCGAGCAGCGTCGTGTCGTGGCTGACCACGATGAGCGCGCCGCGCCAGCGGCGCACGAGCTCGTAGACCCGTTCACGGGCGTCGCGATCGAGGTTGTTGGTGGGTTCATCGAGCAGCGCGATCGGTGCCGCGCGCAGCCGCACTCCGACGAGCGCGGCGAGCACCGCTTCGCCGCCGGAGAGCTGACCGATGCGACGGTCCAGGATGCCGGGTGGCAGGCCGGCCTCGTCGAGCGCCGCCGCGGCGCGCGCCTCGACGTCCCACTCGTCGCCGACGGCGTCGAAGAGATGCGGCGAGGCGTCGCCCGCCGCGATCGCGCGCACGGCGTCGAGCGGCGCGGCCACGCCGAGAACATCCGCGACGCGACGGTCGGTTCGGAGCGTCAGTCGTTGCGGCAGCAGATCGACGGTGCCGGTCGTCGAAATCGTCCCGGATGCCGGCGCGAGAGCGCCCGCGACGAGAGCGAGCAGCGTCGACTTGCCGGATCCGTTGCGTCCGACGAGGCCGGTGCGGCCCGCGCCGAACGCGCCGGAGACGTCGTGCAGCGCCGTCGTGCCGTCCGGCCAGGTGAAGGTCACGCGGTCGATGGCGACCGCGGGGGAGGGGGAGTGAGTGGTGGGCATGGGGTCCTTCCGAATCGCGAAAGCGCAGACGCGGCGGACACCGGTGCCTCGGCGATGCGAGCGGACGTGCATGGGCACGCACCCGGAGGAGGCGGAAGGTCGACGGTCGGCGCGGAGGGATGCGCGGACACGCCGATGATCCGGTCGGAAAGAGCGGAGGGTCGACGATCAGCGCGGGGTCACTGCGCGGCGTCGATACGCTTCAACGGCTCTTCCTCACACTCGGGACGGGGACCTGCCCACTGTAACGCGACCGGCTGAGGGATGCCAGGGAGTCGATGTCGCGCGTCAGCTCGCCAGGTCATCGAGGCGCTTCTGCAGGAATGCGCGGACATCGCCGAGCTCCTCCTCCGAGACGCTGTGCGTCAGTCCCGGGTACACCCGCCCGCTCAGCTCGACGAATCTCGGCAGCCACTCGGTCGCGCGGGCGACGCGCGCGGCAGGGATGACCTCGTCTCGGGCGCCGCGCCCCCAGAACACGGGGGGTCGCGCGGCCGCGAGGGCGGCATCCGTCGGCAGCTCGCCGTCGGCAACGAATCCCGCGAGCACGACGGCGAACGCGATGCGCTCGGGCGCGAGGCGGAGCGTCTGCAGCGCGATCGCGCCGCCTTGAGAGAAGCCCAGGAGCCCGACCGCCTCGGCGTCGGGCGCGACTCGCGCGAGCCAGTCCAGAAGGCCTTCGGATGCCGCGGTGACGGCGCCCCCGGCATCCTGCCCCGACGCCTGCACGCCCTCGATCGGGAACCACGACCATCCGGGCGCCGGGAAGGGAGGGGTGAGCGGTGCGCGCACCGCCGCGACCACGAACTCCGGCGGCAGGTACGGCACCAGGCCGAACAGGTCGCCTTCGTGCGACCCGTAGCCGTGGAGGAGCACGAGGAGCGGTCGGTCGCGCAGGGCCGCCGTGCGCTCGTCGGGCGGCACCGACCACAGCACGGCGTCGTCGTCGAGGGCGGGAATCTCGCTCATGCGCTTCATCCTGGCATCCGCCGCCGACACCGGGGACGCCGACACCGGGGACGCCGACACCTGGGCCGCCGACACCGGGGCCGCCGCGACGGGATCCGGGGCGACCGGGTATACATGAGGCATGGCCGTCCGCACCCCCGACCCCGATCCCGCCGACCGCGACGACGACGGTGCGCGCCGAGGGAATCCGCTCGGCGACGGGTCGTTCTCATCCCCGACGCCGCGCAACGCCGCGAATCCCGGCTGGCTCAGCGATGTCGAACTGGCGGAGGCGCGGCGTCGTCTGCCGATCCTGTATGTCGAAGCCGTGCCGGTCCGCACCGACGGCATGGGCCAGGTGACGCAGGTCGGTGTGCTTCTGCGCGCGACCCCGCTCGGCGAGATCACCCGATCGATCGTGTCGGGGCGCGTACGCTACGGCGAGACGGTGCGCGACGCCCTCTTCCGCCACCTCGAGAACGACCTCGGCCCGATGGCCTTTCCGCTGCTGCCGCCGCAGCCGGTGCCCTTCACGGTCGCCGAGTACTTCCCGATGCCGGGGCTCACGGCGTTCCATGACGACCGCCAGCACGCCGTCTCGCTCGCGTTCGTCGTCCCCGTGACGGGCACGTGCGAGCCGCGCCAGGACGCACTCGAGGTCACCTGGATGAGCCCCGAGGAGGCGGCCTCCGACACGCTCGCGGCCGAGATGGAGGGTGGCCGTTCGACCCTCGTGCGCCAGGCACTGGCCTCCGTCGGCGCGCTGCGCTGAGGGGCTCGGATGCCGCGCAGCACCGTCCTCGTCGACTTCGCCCTCGCTCTGCCGCTCGCCCTCCTGGTCGCCGCCGTCATCGCCTGGCTCGTCCGGCGCATCTTCGGCGCGCGACTGTCGCTGCCCTTCGCCGTGATGACGATCGTCTCGACGCTGGGTCTCAGCGTCGGCCTGTTCGTGGCGGGATGGTTCATCTTCGGCCTCCGCCTGTGGATGCCGGTGTCGCTGCTGATCGCGGTGGGCACGAGCATCGGACTGTCGTTTCTCGTGGCATCCGTCTACGCGCTCGCGCGGCGCGATGCGGCGATCGACGTCGCGGCGATCGTCCGCGCGGGCGAGAGCGACCGCGTCGAGTTCAAGGAGACGGCGCGCTGGAACGTGCGGGACGAGAAGAAGGACGCGCGGATGGAGCAGGTCGTCGCGAAGACGGTCGCCGCGTTCCTCAACAGCGCGGGCGGCACGCTCGTGATCGGCGTCGATGACGCCGGCCACGCCGTCGGACTCGACAGGGACTTCTCGACGCTGCGGACGCCCGATGCCGACCGCTTCGAGCTGTGGCTGCGCGACCTGCTCGCCACCTCGTTCGGCAAGAACGCCGCCGCGCTCCCGAAGATCCGTTTCGCCGATCTCGACGGCGTCACGGTCTGCGCCGTGCGATGCCCGCGCGCCGCCGAGCCCGTCTTCCTGACGCAGGGCGGTTCGACGGAACTGTGGGTGCGGGTGGGCAACTCGACGCGCGCGCTCGGCGTCGATGAGGCGGTCAGCTACGTTGCGCGGCGGTTCAGTCCGTCGTTCGCCGACGTGGTACTCGGTCGTCGCTGAGCCGCATCGTAGGCTCGGGGCATGAGCACACCCGACCCCCTCGTCTTCCCGGCCGACCGCGACGGCTGGCTCGCGTTCGTCACCGAGCGGCCCGCCGCCGCCGTCGCTCTCATCGCCGATGTCGACGCGCGGCTCGCGGTGATCGCCCAGGCGGAGGCGGTGGATGCCGCCGAGGTCGTCGATCTCTGGAACGACGCCGACATCGCGCTGCACCGGGCGACGAGCGAGGTCTACCTCCTCAGCGAGTCGCACCCCGACGAGGACGTCCGCGCGGCCGCGGAGGCCGAGGTGCAGCGCCTCGAAGCGCTCGGCGCGGAGCGCCTGCAGCGGCGGGAGCTGTTTGCGGCGGTCGCCGCGGCCGAGGAGGCGGCGGTGAAGGCCGGCCTCGACGATGAGGCGCGGCGCCTGCTCAGCCAGGTGCTCCGCGACTTCCGGCGCGGTGGCGTCGACCTGCCGGATGCCGAGCGCGAACACGTGCGCGAACTCACCGACCGCGACACCGAGCTGAGCCTCGAGTTCTCGCGCAACATCCGCGACGGGCGCCGCGAGATCCGGGTGGCGCCCGAGGCGCTCGCCGGGCTGCCGCAGGACTTCATCGACGAGCACGCGCCGGGCGATGACGGCCTCGTCGTCCTCACGACCGACTACCCCGACCTCATGCCGGTGCGCGAGTACGCGACCGATCGCGCGACGCGCACGGCGCTCGTCGCCGCGTACAACGATCTCGCCTGGCCCGAGAACGACGCCGTGCTGGCCGAGCTCCTCGCCGTCCGCGCCGAGCGCGCGGCGCTCCTCGGCTACGGCGACTGGGCCGACTACGAGACCGAGCCCCGCATGATCGGGTCGGGTGGCGCGATCGCCGACTTCCTCGCTCGTGTCGACGAGGCATCGATCGCCGCCGCCGAGGCTGAGTACCCGCTGCTGCTCGAGCGCCTGCGGCAGGACGACCCCGACGCGACCGAGGTGACGATCGCCGACTTCTTCCTCCTGCTCAGCACGCTGCGCAGGGAGCGCCACGACGTCGACGCGCAGCTCGTGCGCTCGTACTTCACGTTCGACCGCGTGCTGCCGGGGCTGCTCGAGACCACGGGGCGGCTGCTCGACGTCGAGTATGTACCGGTCGAGGTCGCCACGTGGCATCCCGACGTCCACTCCTACGACGTCGTGCGCGGCTCGGGCGACGGGGCGGAGCGGCTCGGACGCATCCACCTCGACCTGCACCCGCGCGAGGGCAAGTACACGCACGCCGCCTGCTTCGGCCTGGCGCCGGGGATCACGGGGCGGGTGCTGCCCGAATCGGTGCTCCTGTGCAACTTCGCCCGCGGCTACATGACGCACGACGAGGTCGTCACGTTCTTCCACGAGTTCGGACACCTGGTGCACGCCATCCTCGGCGGCGCACAGCGGTTCGCCCGGTTCACGGGTGTCGCGACCGAGTGGGACTTCGTCGAGGCGCCCAGCCAACTGCTGGAGGAATGGGCGTGGGATGCCGGGGTCTTGGCATCCTTCACGGCGGGGCCCGACGGGGAGCCCATCCCCGCCGACCTCGTCGCGAAGATGGCGGTCGCCGACGGCTTCGGGCGTGCGCTCGAGGTGCGCCGCCAGCTCGGGCACGCGAACGTGTCCTACCACCTGCACGTCGACCGGCCCGCGGATCTGCAGGCCGCGAGCGAGCACTGGTACGACGTCACGAGCCCCGTCAAGCCCCTGCGCGGCCTGCACTCGTACGCCGGGTTCGGTCACCTGACCGGCTACGGCTCCTGCTACTACACGTATCAGTGGAGCCTCGTGATCGCTCGTGACCTGCTCTCGGCCTTCGACGGCGACCTCATGAACACGGATGTCGCGACGCGCTACCGGCGCGAGATCCTCGAGCCCGGTGGCAGCCGCGACGCCGCCGACCTCGTCGAGTCCTTCCTCGGACGTCCGTACGGCTTCGAGGCGTATCGGGAGTGGCTTTCGGGCTCCTGACGCCTGGCGGGGCACGCGGGGTGCGGGGGTACGATTCTCGTGTCGACCCACCCGAGGTCGCACCCTCGCCCGGCGACACTCGTCGCCCCCTCGAAGCGGAGTCCCCTGTGTCCGACGCGCCCGACCGCCACGACGACGCCCTCACGTCGCCTTTCGACGAGCTGATGGCCGGCGCCTCCGCGTCCGGCGAAGGCCCGTCCGCAGCCTCGGCGGCATCCACGACGTCCGGCGGCGAGTTCACCACGACGTTCCGCGGCTACGACAAAGCCGAGGTGGATGCCGCCATCGCCGCGCTCACCGCACAGCGCGGCGCCCACGCGGAGCAGCTCGCGCGGGCGAAGGACGACGCGCGTCGCGCGGAAGCGACGATCGACGAGCACGCCGCGACCATCCGCGACCTCGAGCGTCGCCTTTCGGGGCTCGAAGCCGACCTCGCCGTCGAGCAGGCGCGCGCCGCGAACGCCGAAGACAAGGTCCAGACGCTCACCGACGAACTCGTGAATGCGGAGGGCGAATCGTCCAAGGGTCGCGAGCGGTTCGAAGAGGTCCTGCGCGTCGCCGAGGAGCAGGCATCCGTCATCATCAAGAACGCGAGCGTCCAGGCCGACCGGCTCATGGAGGCGGCGCGCGACGAAATCGCCGCGCAGCGCGCGAGTGCTCAGGCCGATGCCGACGCGGTGCGTCAGCAGGCCGATACGGATGCCGCGCAGGCGCGACTGCGCATCGACACCGAGCTCACCGCGCACGCCGCTCAGCTCGAGCGGGAGGCCGCGCACGCCGCCGAGAAGGTCGCGCAGGCCGATCAGGAAGCCGCGGCGATCCGCACGGAGGCGGAGAAGGGCGCGGCGGCCCTTCGCGCCCTCGTCGCCCGCGAGAGCGAGCAGGCTCGGGCCGAGGCCGAGGAGGCCGTCCGTGAGCAGCGCATGCGCGCGCTCGAGTTCGAGGAGTCGCTGACGCGACGTCAGGACGATGCGCAGCAGGAGTTCCTCATGCTGCACAACCAGGCCGTCGCCCATGCCGAACGGATCACCCAGGACGCGAACGACCAGGTCGCCGCCTCGGTCGAGCACGCGCAGCGCATCAGCGCGAAGGCGGAGGACTTCGACAAGCTCATGCGCGCTCAGGCGCAGCAGATCGACGCCGATGCGAAGCTCCGTGCGCGCGAGACCCTCGACCGCGCGAGCATCAAGGCGCAGAAGATCATCGACACCGTCACGCAGCACTCGCAGTCGGTGCTGCGCGACGCCGAGGATCGTACGCGGGCGCTGCGCTGGCAGCAGCAGCAGCTCACGAGCTTCATGTCCGAAGTCAAGGAGCTCATGCGCACCGAGGGTGCCGGCGCCGCGGCGGACGCCGGGAGCGCGGCATCCGCCGAGCTGTCCGCTCCCGTCGTGCTCGACTCGGGCTTCGACGAGACCGCCGAGGGCTGAGCGCGTCGGCGCGGCTCAGGTCAGACGCGCGAGTTCCGCGACGAAGGCATCCACGTCCTCTTCGGTGGTGTCGAACGAGCACATCCACCGCACCTCGTTCTTCGCGGCGTCCCAGTCGTAGAAGCGGAACGCCGTGCGCAGCTCGTCGGCGACGCCGTCGGGCAGTGTCGCGAAGACGCCGTTCGACTGCGTCGGCTGGCTGAAACCGACGCCGGAGATCGATCCGTCGCGAAGGCCGGCTTCGACCCCCGCGCGCAGTCGGGCCGCCATCGCGTTGGCGTGGCGGGCGTTCCGCAGGTACAGGTCGCCGTCCAGCAGTGCGATCAGCTGAGCCAAGATGAACCGCATCTTCGATGCGAGCTGCATGTTGAGCTTCCGCAGGAACAGCAGTCCCTCGGATGCCGCGGGGTCGAGCACGACGACCGCCTCGCCGCCGAGAGCCCCGTTCTTCGTGCCGCCGAAGCTCAGGACGTCGACCCCGGCATCCGTCGTGAAGGCCCGCAGCGGCAGGTCGAGGGCGGCGGCGGCGTTCGACAGGCGCGCGCCGTCGAGGTGCAGGCGCATGCCGCGCGCGTGCGCGTGGTCGGCGAGGGCACGGATCTCCTCGGGCGTGTAGAGAGTGCCGAGCTCGGTCGACTGCGTGATCGACACGACGAGCGGCTGAGCGCGGTGCTCGTCGCCCCAGCCCCACGCCTCGCGGTCGACGAGCTCGGGGGTGAGCTTGCCGTCGTCGGTCGGCACGTTGAGGATCTTGATGCCCGCGACGCGTTCGGGGGCCCCGCCCTCGTCGACGTTGATGTGGGCGGTGGATGCCGCGATGACGGCGCCCCACCGGGGCAGCATCGACTGGAGCCCCGTGACGTTGGCGCCCGTCCCGTTGAAGACGGGGAAGGCCTGCACGCCCTCGCCGAAGTGGCGGGCGAACACCTCCTGCAGACGCGCGGTGTAGGCATCCTCGCCGTAGGCGATCTGGTGGCCGTCGTTGGCGGCGGCGATCGCCTGCAGGATCTCGGGGTGCACCCCGGAGTAGTTGTCGCTGGCGAAGCCTCGGATATCACGATCGTGGAGCGTTGTCACCGCTCCAGCCTAGATTCCCGCGGGCGCCTAGGCTCGCGACATGGCCACTGCAGCGGCATCATCCTCGGCATCCGCGACGCCTCGCGACCTCGTGCGGCAGATCGTCGTGATCAGCGCGTTCTCGTTCATGATCATCGGTGACGCGGTCGGGATCGGCGCGTTCGGCGGTACGCCGATCCAGGATGCCGTGGGCGGAGCCTTCGACCCCGACGCGTCATACCTGACCCCCGCGACGTCCGCGTTCAGCATCTGGAGTCTCATCTACCTCGGACTCCTCGGCTACACCGTGTGGCAGGCGCTGCCGTCGCAGCGCCAGAACGCGCGCCAGCGTGTCGTGGGGTGGTGGATCGCACTCACGATGGTGCTCAACGGCGGGTGGCTCGTCACGGTCCAGTTCGCGGGCGACGGCGGCGTGTGGGCGACCGTCGTCGTGCTCGCCCTCCTCGTCGCGGCGCTCTGCGTCGCGTACGTGCAGATCGTCCGCACCCGCCAGCCGCAGGACCGCATCGTCGCGACGGCGCTCCTCGATGGCGCGACCGGGCTGCACCTCGGCTGGGCGACCCTTGCGACCGTCGCCAACGTCGCCGCAGCGCTGACGGCGACCGGGCCCGCCTCGTGGGGAGATGCGGCGGACGTCGTGGGCGTCGTCGTGATCGTCGTCGTCGTCGTGATCGCGCTCGTCCTCGCCGCCTGGTCGCGGTGGAGTCTCGCGCCGGGTCTCGCGATCGGCTGGGGGCTCGTCTGGCTCGCCGTCGCACGTCTCGGGGGCGACCTGCACAGCACGCCGATCGGCGTCGCGGCGATCGGCGCCGCGGGGATCGTCGTCCTCGTGCCGGCGGGAATGCGCGTGCTGCGACAGTTCCGCCCCGTCGACTGACGGCCGGGGGTCTTCCCGCGTGTCGGAGGGGGCGGCTACTCTCGCCGCATGACCTCGATGGATGCCGCGGTGCCGGCCGCACCGCAGGGCGACTCCCGCACCCCCGCCGGCGGCATGCGCACGTTCCTCGGTGTGCTCGTCAACACCGCCGTCGCGAACGTCACGACCAGCTTCCTGTGGTTCGCGCTGACGTTCTGGGTGTACCTCGAGACGCGGTCCGTGCTCGCGACGGGCATCATCGGCGGTGCCTACATGCTGCTGCTGGCGCTGTTCGGCATGGTGTTCGGCACGTTCGTCGACCGACATCGCAAGCACCGGGTGATGGTCGTGTCGGCGCTGTGCACGCTGATCCTGTTCGGCGTCGCCGGGGTCATCTTCCTGCTGCTGCCGCAGCGCGCGATCCTCGATCTGGGCGGGCCGTGGTTCTGGCTGTTCTCCGCCGTCATCCTCGCCGGCGCGGTCGTCGAGAACCTCCGGAACATCGCGCTGTCGACCACCGTCACACTGCTCGTGCCGACCGAGCGCCACGCGAACGCGAACGGTCTCGTGGGCACCGTGCAGGGGCTCGCGTTCCTCGTGACGAGCGTCTTCTCGGGTCTCGCGATCGGCCTCGTCGGCATGGGGTGGACGCTCGTCATCGCCGTCGTGCTCACGGCGGCTGCGCTCGTGCACCTTCTGACGCTGCGCATCCCCGAGGGTGAGCCCGAACGCACGCCCGGAGCGAAGGCGATCGACATCCGCGGCGCCGCGGCCGCGATCCGCGCCGTCCCGGGACTGTTCGCGCTCATCCTGTTCTCGACCTTCAACAACCTCGTGGGCGGCGTCTACATGGCGCTCATGGACCCGTACGGTCTCACGCTGTTCGACGTGAAAGTGTGGGGGATCGTCCTCGGCGTGACTTCGACGGGGTTCATCATCGGGGGCGCGATCGTCGCCAAGCGGGGCCTCGGGCGCAACCCCATCCGCACGATGCTCCTCGCCGTCATCGTGATGGGCGTGCTCGGCGCCGTCTTCACGATCCGGGACTGGTGGTGGCTGTACGTCCTCGGCATCTGGCTCTACATGTCGCTCGTCCCGATCATCGAGTCGGCTGAGCAGACCGTCATCCAGAAGGTCGTGCCCTTCGAGACGCAGGGTCGCGTGTTCGGCGCGGCGGCGACGTTCGAGGCCGGCGCGGCACCCATCACGGCTTTCCTGATCGCGCCGATCGCCCAGTTCTGGGTGATCCCGTACATGGAGACCGATGCGGGCCGCGGCGCCTGGGGGTGGCTCCTCGGCGAAGGCCAGGGTCGCGGGATCGCGCTCGTGTTCCTGGTGTCGGGGCTCGTCATGGTCGTCCTCGCGGCCCTGGCCCTCACGACGCGCTCGTACCGCATCCTCTCGCGTGAGTACACGGAGGCTCCCGCGGGGGATGGCGACACTGACGGTGACGGTGACGGCGAGCCCGCCATCGGACCCGCGTCGGCCGCTCAGGCACGCGCCGGTGACGCCGGACTCGGGTGAGCCCGTCCGCGGTCAGGCGGCGTCGATCTGGACGACGGTGTCGTTGATCGCGGCGGCCTCGGCATCCCACAGCCCGGTGAATCGCTCCGCGAGCACGGTCTCGAGGCCCGCCAGTGCGCGCACGCGGAAGACCACGGATGCCGCACGCACCTCCCGCGCCTCGTCGCGCGCGTCCTTCGCGAACCCCTGCGCCATCGCGCGCGCCCAGGCCTCCTCGGCGGCTTTGACCGCGGCGTAGTTCGCGCCGCCCGCGAGCGGGCGCGCAACCGCCGTCGAGGAGACGATCGCGCAGCGCGCGGCATCGGAGGCGAGGAGGCCGTCCCAGAACGCTCGCGTCACGTGCCGGAGAGCGGTGAGGCCGACCTCGAGCGCCCGGTAATCCGCGTCGCTCTGGCCCGCGAGTCCGCCGCCGCCGCGCCACCCGCCGACGAGATGCAGGATTCCGTCGACGCGCACGCCGTCGGCGCGCAGCGTGTCGGCGAGGGCGCGCACGTCGGCCTCGGCCCCGAGGTCGCACTCGGCCGTGCGCGCGGGCGGCACCGCCGTCGCGAGCGCGTCGAGCTTCGAGGCATCCCGCCCCACGGCGATGACGAGCGCGCCGGCGTCCGCCAGCGCGTGCGCCGCCGCGAGCCCGCTCGTGCTCGTCGCTCCCGCGATGAGCACGGTGCGCCCGCGCACACCGTCAGGCATCGCGCCCCGTGATGCCCGAGGTCGACGCGATGACGTCCCGCATCTTCTTCTCGAGCGCCTCGAAGAACATCGACAGGGGGAATTCGTCGTCGAGCACCGCGTCGGTGTAGCCCTTCGGAGCCCCCGCGAGCACGTCCTCCGGCAGGCCACGCGCCCACACCGACGCGGGGTGCGGCGTCACGACCGAGC